>NZ_JBEZJZ010000038.1:0-64927 GCF_040651455.1 Streptomyces sp. NPDC048483 | reverse complement strand
AATGAGGTAGGGGCCTGGCGGGGGCACGGGGGGGGGGGAACCGGCCCCCCCGGGCCCCCCAGGGGGGCGTGGGGCGGGGGTGGTGGGGGGGGGGGCGGCGCATCCTGGCGGGCGCCCCCGCCCCAACCGACTCTCGTGAGCTTTGTCTCAGCCCGCCGTGAGGATGGCGCGGACCACCGGGCCCGCGTTGGAGCCGCCGTGGCCGCTGGCCGGGACGACGGCCGCCGCGGCGAGGTCGTCGCGGTAGGCGGTGAACCAGGCGTTGGGCTTCTTCTGGCCGTCGACCTCGGCGGAGCCGGTCTTGGCGCCGATGTCACCGCCGACCCCGGCCATCGCCTCCGCGGCCGTACCGGAGGTCGCGGTCAGCTTCATCAGCGACTTCAGGGCCGCCTGGGTGCCCGACTTGAAGCCGCCCGGCGCCTTGGCGAACGTCCGGTTGTCCAGGGACTGCGCGACGATGTACGGCTGGTGGAACGAGCCGGCGCGGACCGTCGCGGCGAGCGTGGCGACGTTGAGCGGGTTCATCCGTACGCCGCCCTGGCCGATCAGCGACGCCGCCATCTGCGCGTCCTGCTGGACCGGCACGGCGCCGTCGAAGGTGGGGATGCCGGTCTGCCAGTTCAGGCCGATGCCGAAGACGTCCCGGGCCTCCTTCGTCAGATCGTCGTTGCTGAGGTCCTTGGCCTGCGAGATGAAGGCGTTGTTGCAGGACGCGGCGAAGCTCTGCGCGAAGGTGCCGTCCTTGATCTCGGACTTGTTGAGGTTCTGGAACTTCCAGCCGCCGACCGTGACGTACTTGGGGCACGGGTGCTTCTTGCCGGGCGCGGTCATGCCCTTGTCGATGAGCATCGCCGAGGTGACGACCTTCATCGTGGAGCCGGGGGCCAGCGACCCCTGGGTGGCCATGCTGAAGCCCTTGGCCGGGGAGTTGGCGAGCGCCAGGATCTCGCCGGTGCTGGGCTTGACGGCGGACGCGGACGCGGACTTCTTGCCCTTGACGGCCTTCTCGGCCGCCGCCTGGAGCCCGGCGTCCAGGGTGGTCTTGAGGGTGCCCGGGGTGCCCTTGGAGAGCACCTTCAGCGTCTTGTCGGGCTGCTGCTCGGCGGGCTTGGCGGCCTTGGCGCGGTGGATGAACAGCTCCACGCCCGGCTTGCCGTTGGTCTTGTCGCCGTACTTGTCGCGCAGGCTGTCCAGGATCCCGGCCAGCGTCGGATGCGCCTGGGGGGTCAGCTCCTTGCCGTTGCGGTCCACGGCCTTGATCGGCGGCGCCTCGGCCTCGCCCGTACGCAGCTCGTCGCCCTTGGCCAGGCCGGGGTAGAGCACGGACGGCTGCCAGGCGATCTGCGGCTTCCCGGTGGTCTTGTCGCGCTCCACGGTCACCGCGGTGCGGTACGAGAAGGGCGCCTTGGAGCCGTTGTAGTCGATCTGGGTGGCGACGGTGTACGGCACCTTGCCGCCCGCCGGCGTGCCCGGCGTCACCGTGACCTTCGAGAAGCGCGCCTGCTTGGCGAAGGACGCCAGCGCGGTCTTCGCTGCGGCGGGGGCGTCCGTCAGCCCGGCTGCCTTGTCGGCGTCGCCGCCCTGCCAGGCGTTCAGGAACTCCTGCGACGCCGTCCGGACTTCCTTGGCGCTGAGCGGGCCGGTCTTGACGTGGGGCGCATCGCCGCCCGACTTGGCGTCCGCCGACGTGACCTGCTGCGGCGACGTGTCGTCGTCCGAGCCGCCGAACAGCGTGAGACCTCCGACGACTCCCGCCACCAGAGCCGCCGATCCGCCGATCAGTCCGTACTTCACCTCGCGGCGCATGCCACCGATCCCCTCCCAGAGAGCTCATTCTTGAATACGCACACAAGAACGTGCGTCGCACTCTATGGGACACGGGGAAACGAACGACTCCCGATCAGTCTCGATCCGAGCACGGTCCGGTGACGCGCTGTGAGGCGACTGTCATGAACCTGTGATGAGCCCGAGGGAACCGCCCTGGCCGTGCTGGGGTGTCGTCATGCGCTACGAAAAACTGGTGGGCACGGTGCGCGCCCTGTGCCAGGAACATCTTGGTGACCACATAGGGCTCAGCCGGCGGCGATGACCAGGCCCGGGTTCGGCCTCAAGCCGGCGCGAGAGGACCGTCCGGCGACCGGGCGCTGCCGGTGGGGCGGACCGGCGCTGCTGGAGCCGGGGACGGACTGGCCGGAGCGCGAGGGGCTGCCGCTGAGCCTGATCGCGGTGCTGGACACGCAGGAGCCGGCGCCGTGGCTGGGGGAGGAGCTGCCGGTGCGGCCGGGGCTGCTGAATTTCTTCTACGCGAAGCCGGACACGGGGAGCGAGGAGGCGCTGCGGAGATTTCGCGACATGTCGTTCGGGCCGGGGATGTGCCGGGTGATTCCGGCCGATCCCGTACGTGCCGGGGAACGGGAGGCGCCGCCGCTTGCGGAGGTATTCGATCCGGTTCCGCTGCATGCGCACCCGGTGGTCACGCTCCCCGAGGCGGGCGGCTGTGATGTCGATCCGGCGCTGAATGCGCTCGACCTCGGTTCCCGCGTCGAGGAGTCCCTCCTCTACCCCCTCGATGCCGGATGGTTCGTGCACGACCACTTCGCCGATGTCTGGACCCGGTTCCGCGCGGACGAACAGACACTCGACCGGTCTGACCAGGCATTCGGCTGGACGCCTTTCGTTCAGCCGACGCCGGTCCACATTCCGGACCGGGAGAAGAACTACCGCCATCTCCTCACGGTCTCCACCAACGGCCTGTGGGACTGGCACAGGGGTTCCGGCTCCCTGCATTTCGTGATCCCGGAAGAGGCGCTCCGGGAGGGTGACTTCACACAGGCCCTGCCCGATACGGACACCGGGTGACCGGCCCGCCTATACCCAGCTGTCGAACCACATCCGGCCTTGCCAATCGGATTTCGGAATCGGCGTGCCCGTGTACAGCGGATAGAAATAAATGAAGTTCCAGATGATGAGGAGCACCAGAACGCCCGCGCCCACCGCCCCGATGGTGTGGCGGCGTTCGTTCGTGCCCGGTGGCCCGATGATGGCGCCGATCATCATGGCCAGCGCCAGGCACAGGAACGGCACGAAGACGACGGCGTAGAAGAGGAAGATGGTCCGCTCCTGGTAGAGGAACCAGGGGAGGTAGCCCGCCGCTACGCCGCAGGCGATGGCGCCCGCCCGCCAGTCGCGTTGGAAGAGCCAGCGGTAGAGGGCGTAGAGCAGGGCGAAGCAGGCGGCCCACCACAGGAGCGGGGTGCCGAGGGCGAAGACCTCGCGGGCGCAGCCCTCGGCGGCCGTACAGCCCTGCTGACCGGCGGCCGGGTCCTTGTAGAAGTACGAGACGGGGCGGCCCAGGACCAGCCAGCTCCAGGGGTTGGACTGGTAGGTGTGCGGGGTCGTCAGGCCCGTATGGAAGTTGTAGACCTCGGTCTGGTAGTGCCACAGGCTGCGCAGCCAGTCGGGCAGCCAGGTCCAGGCGCCGGTGCGGCCCTCGGGGGTGGTGGCCCAGTCGCGGTAGTAGCCGCCCTTGGTGGCGATCCAGCCGGACCAGGAGGCGAGGTAGGTGGCGAGGGCGACGACGACGGTGGAGCCGAAGGCGGGCAGCACGTCGCGGCGGAGGGTGGAGCGGAAGGGGCGGCGGGCGCCGGCGGTGCGGCGGGCCGCCACGTCCCACAGGACGGCCATCAGGGCGAAGGCGGCCAGGTAGTAGAGGCCGTTCCACTTGGTGGCGGCGGCCAGGCCCAGACAGAGGCCGGCGGCCAGGCGCCAGGGGCGCCAACCGAGGCGGAGCCGGTCGCCGACCGTGTCGTCGGGGCGGGCCACTCTGTCCGGGCCGACCGGCAGCGCCGCCGCCAGCCGGGCCCGGGTGCGGTCGCGGTCCACCAGGAGGCAGCCGAAGGCGGCCACCACCCAGAACATCACGATCAGGTCGAGTAGGGCGGTGCGGCTCATGACGAAGTGCAGACCGTCGACCGCCAGAAGGGTGCCGGCCAGACAGCCCAGGGCCGTGGAGCGCATCAGGCGGCGGCCGATGCGGCAGATGAGGAAGACGGACAGGGTGCCCAGGAGGGCCACCGTGAACCGCCAGCCGAAGGGGTTCATGCCGAACACCCCCTCGCCGAGGGCGATCAGCCATTTGCCCATCGGGGGGTGGACGACGTACGAGGCCTGGGGGGTGAGCAGGATCTTCGGGTGCGGATCGACGAGTGCCGCGTTGGCGTTCTTGTCCCAGGTGCCCTCGTAGCCGTACTGGAGCAGCGACCAGGCGTCCTTGGGGTAGTACGTCTCGTCGAATATCACGTCGTGCGGACTGCCCAGGTGCCAGAAGCGCAGGACTCCCGCGAGCAGCGCCACCAGGAGCGGGCCGCCCCAGGCCGCCCAGCGCGACAGCCGCACGGCGGCGTCCGGGCCCACGCCGAGCACCGCCCACAGCCGGGTCCCCGGCCCCCGAAAGGCGGGCACCAGCCGCGCGCGGACGTCGCCTTGCGGGCGGACCGGGTAACCGAAGCGGCGCAGCCGCCGCTGCCACGCGGGGGGCTGCTGGGCCGGGTACGCGGCGTGGTGCGCGCCGGCCTCGGTCGCGGTGGTGTCACTCGTCACCCGGCCCATCGTAGGGAAGCAGTCTGTGGACCGGCGCGCTGCGCCGCCGACCGGGGTGCCGCGCCGTTCAGGTGGTGATTAATCGGTTCTCCGGAACCGGCGACGGTTCCTGCCCCGGGCCTGCCCGCCGACCGGGGTGCCGCGCCGTTCAGGTGGTGATCAATCGGTTCTCCGGAACCGGCGACGGCTCCTGCCCCGCCCCGCCCGCCGCGGGGCGCCGCGCCGTCCTGGGAGGATGGGGGCGTGACTGGAACGTTGGTACTTGCAGGGACGCCCATCGGCGAGATCGCGGACGCACCGCCGCGGCTGGCCACCGAGCTGGCGGCCGCCGATGTGATCGCCGCCGAGGACACCCGGCGGCTGCGCCGGCTGACCCAGGCGCTGGACGTCCAGCCAACTGGGCGGATCGTGTCGTACTTCGAGGGCAATGAAGCGGCGCGGACGCCGGAGCTGGCGGATGCGCTGGCGGGCGGTGCGCGGGTGCTGCTGGTGACCGACGCGGGGATGCCGTCCGTCTCCGACCCCGGCTACCGGCTGGTGGCGGCGGCGGTGGAGCGCGGGGTGAAGGTCACCGCCGTGCCGGGGCCGTCCGCGGTGCTCACCGCGCTTGCGGTGTCCGGCCTGCCGGTGGACCGCTTCTGCTTCGAGGGGTTCCCGCCCCGTAAGGCGGGCGAGCGGCTCTCGCGGCTGCGCGAGGTGGCCGGCGAGCGGCGCACCCTGGTCTATTTCGAGGCGCCCCACCGCTTGGACGACACCCTTGCCGCGATGGCCGAGGTCTTCGGCGCGGACCGGCGGGCGGCGGTCTGCCGGGAGCTGACCAAGACGTACGAGGAGGTCAAGCGCGGGCCGCTGGGGGAGCTGGCGAAGTGGGCGGCCGAGGGCGTACGGGGCGAGATCACCATCGTGGTCGAGGGCGCCCCGGAGAGCGGGCCGGAGGAGCTGGGGCCCGAGGAGCTGGTGCGCCGGGTGCGGGTGCGGGAGGAGGCGGGGGAGCGGCGCAAGGAGGCCATTGCGGCCGTTGCCGCCGATGCCGGGCTGCCCAAGCGGCAGGTCTTCGACGCGGTGGTCGCGGCGAAGAACGCCTCTCGGCCATAACCGACCCACGGGAAGGTAAATGACTGGCCTGGAAGGTAAAGGCAGCGGTCGCGCAGCCGGGCGTTTTCCCTGCCACCTGCCAAATCTGGGCCAATAGGCAGCTGGCTCTGCTGCGCATCCGGCCGAAAAGGGCGTCCACTAGGGGTGGGACGTACGGTCCCGGAAACCTTGCCTTGTCCCTGTGGACAAGAGGGAGCGCACATGAGCGAGATCGCGAAGACCACCGGCCCCATATCCCCGCGCGGAGTTTCCCCTTTTCCCCGGTCCGCCGAGCCTGCGGCACATGAGGCGTATGCCTTCGCGTGTATGCGGTGCGGCCACGGCTGGGAGCAGGCGTACGAGATAGAGCACCACGTCGACGCCAAGGGCGACGTACACGTCGTCTACTACGCGGACGGCGAGCGCGTGCCGTCCCCGTTGACCCGGCCCCGGTGCCTGAACTGCGGCAGTGACGTCGTACGGATCATGCGCTCGGGGCAGGTCTCGATGGTCTCCGACGCGATAGCGACCATGCATCAGCGCCACAACGGCAGCACGAAGAAGAAGGCCACCCCTCCCGAGGCGGCCTCAGGCCGTACGGGCGGCAGTGACGCGCCCGCCGAGCGTCACCACTGGCACCTCTCCGACCTGCTGCATCCCTTCCAGCACCGGCGCAAGTAAACCGGATGGGGGTCCCCCTGCTCGAGCGGAGCCGAGAGCTTGGGGGAGAGGCCGGGCCGCGGTCCTCGTAGGATCGCGGCCATGGCACCGCAGGACGACAAGACCACCCCGCCGCCGCTGCCCGAACCGCTTCGGGTGCCGGTCGCGGACTCGCACACCCACCTGGACATGCTCCCCCAGCCAACGCTGGGAGGTGCCCCCACCGCCACCGTCGAGGAGGCGCTCGCCAAGGCCGCCTCCGTCGGCGTGACCACCGTGGTGCAGGTGGGCTGCGACCTGGCCGGTTCGCGCTGGGCCGCGGACACCGCCGCCGCGTACGACAGCGTGCACGCGGCCGTCGCCCTGCATCCCAACGAGGCGCCCCGGATCGTCCTGGGCGACCCTGACGGCTGGTCGCGGCAGGGCGCGCGGGAGCCCGGCGGCGATGCCGCCCTGGACGCGGCGCTCGCCGAGATCGACAAGCTCGCCGCCCGCCCCGAGGTCCGCGGCGTCGGCGAGACCGGCCTGGACTACTTCCGTACGGGCCCCGAGGGCATGGCCGCCCAGCAGCGGTCGTTCCGCGCCCATATCGAGATCGCCAAGCGGCACGGCAAGGCCCTGGTCATCCACGACCGGGAGGCCCATGAGGACGTGCTGCGGATCCTGCGGGAGGAGGGCGCCCCGGAGCGGGTCGTCTTCCACTGCTATTCGGGCGATGCGGAGATGGCCGCGATCTGCGCCGAGGCCGGCTACTTCCTGTCCTTCGCCGGCAACGTCACCTTCAAGAACGCCCAGCCGCTGCGCGACGCGCTCGCCGTCGCCCCGCCCGAACTGGTGCTCGTCGAGACCGACGCCCCCTTCCTCACCCCCGTGCCGTACCGCGGACGAGCGAACGCGCCGTATCTGATTCCGCTCACACTGCGCGCCATGGCGGAGGTCAAGGGGATGACCGAGGACGCGCTGGCCTCGGCCGTCGCGGCGAACACGGCCCGCGCCTTCGACTACTGACCCTCACCCGCCCGTCACGTTCCGTAGTTGATCGACTTTGGACAGTGACCATTGCTCCGCTACCCTCCGGCCGTCAACCGGATCTGTGGCATCTGGAGCGTCGTGAGTCCTTCGCAGAGCAGCCACCGCGCCGCGCGCGGCCGTCGCAGGCGCGCCCCCCAGCGCCCGGAAACCCTGCGGCGGCTGCTGCCCCGGGCCCTGGTGGTGGCCTTCCTCGCCGGCGGCACCACCGCCTTCATCGCCCACGACAAGGCGATCCGGCTCAGCGTCGACGGCAAGCCGCGCACCCTGCACACCTTCGCCGACGGCGTCGACGACCTGCTCGCGGACGAAAACCTGGACATCGGCGGGCACGACATCGTCGCGCCCGCCCCCACCGCCGAACTCCGCAGCGGCGACGAGGTCGTCGTCCGGCACGGCCGCCCCGTCGTCCTCACCGTCGACGGGCAGCGCCACCAGGTGTGGACCACCGCCGAGACCGTCGACGACGCGCTGCGCCAGCTCGGCGTCCGCGCCGAGGGCGCCCACCTCTCCAGCTCCCGCTCCCGCCGTATCGAGCGGCACGGCCTGGAGCTGGCGGTACGCACCGAGCGCTCGGTGGTCTTCGTCGCCGACGGCCGGGAACACCGGATCCGCACCAACGCCGCCACCGTCCGCGAAGCCCTGGCCGAGGCCGGGCTCACGCTGCGCAACGAGGACACCACCTCGGTGCCCCAGGACAGCTTCCCGCGCGACGGGCAGACCGTCTCGGTCCTGCGGATCACCGGCTCGAAGAAGGTACGGGAGGAGCCGATCCCGTTCCGTACGGTCCGCCGGCGGGACCCCGGACTGGCCAGCGGCACCGAGGCCGTCGTGCAGCAGGGGCGGGCCGGGGTGCGGCGGGTCACCTACCGCCTGCGCACCGTCAACGGCGTCAAGCAGAAACCGCGCCGGGTGGACACGCATGTGGTGCGCGCCCCGCATCCGCAGATCGTGCACATCGGCACCCGGCCGCTGCCGTCCTCCGTCGCGGGCGCCGATCACCTGGCCTGGGACGCGCTGGCGCGGTGCGAGGCGGGCGGGCGGCCGAATGCGGTCGATGCGTCGGGGACGTACGGCGGGCTCTACCAGTTCGACGTCGGCACCTGGCGCGCCCTCGGCGGCAGCGGCCGCCCGCAGGACGCCCCCGCCCATGAGCAGACCTTCCGCGCCAAGAAGCTGTATGTGACGCGGGGCGCGAGTCCCTGGCCGGTCTGCGGCGGCAAGCTGCACGGGTGAGCGAGACCGTAAACTTCACGGGTGAGCAACAGCAGCACCACCGACGATCCCGGTCCCCTCCTCGGCCCCGCCGACATCCGCGAGCTGGCCGCCGCGCTGGGCGTGCGGCCCACCAAGCAGCGCGGCCAGAACTTCGTCATCGACGCCAACACCGTCCGCCGGATCGTGCGGACCGCCGGCGTCCGGCCCGACGATGTTGTGGTCGAGGTCGGGCCGGGTCTCGGCTCGCTGACCCTGGCGCTGCTGGAGGCCGCCGACCGGGTCACCGCCGTCGAGATCGACGACGTGCTGGCGGCCGCGCTGCCGGACACCGTCGCGGCCCGGATGCCCGCGCGCGCCGACCGCTTCGAGCTGGTGCACAGCGACGCCATGCACATCACCGAGCTGCCGGGGCCCGAGCCGACCGCACTGGTCGCCAACCTCCCCTACAACGTCGCGGTCCCCGTCCTGCTGCACATGCTCGCGACCTTCCCCACCATCGACCGCACCCTGGTCATGGTCCAGGCCGAGGTCGCCGACCGGCTCGCGGCCCGCCCCGGCAACAAGGTCTACGGCGTGCCGTCGGTCAAGGCCAACTGGTACGCCGAGGTCAAGCGGGCCGGCGCCATCGGCCGCAAGGTCTTCTGGCCGGCGCCGAACGTCGACTCCGGCCTGGTCTCCCTCGTACGCCGCGACAAGCCCCTGGAGACGACCGCGAGCCGCGAAGAGGTCTTCGCCGTGGTGGACGCGGCCTTCGCCCAGCGGCGCAAGACGCTGCGGGCGGCGCTGTCGGGGTGGGCCGGCTCGGCCGCGGCGGCGGAGGCCACGCTGGTGGCGGCGGGGATTTCCCCCAAGGCACGGGGTGAGGCGCTTACCGTCGAGGAGTTCGCGCGGATCGCCGAGCACAAGGCACGCACCGAGGGAGATGCGGGATGAGGGCATGCGGGACGAGCGGCGCGGCGGTGACCGTACGGGTGCCGGCCAAGGTCAATGTCCAGCTGGCGGTGGGCGCCGCCCGGCCCGACGGCTTCCACGACCTGGCGAACGTCTTCCTCGCCGTCGGCCTCTACGACGAGGTCACCGCCACCACCTCGGACGCCCTGCGCGTCACCGCCGAGGGGCATGACGTCGACGAGATCCCGCTCGACCGGACGAACCTGGCGGCCCGCGCCGCCGAGCTGCTGGCGGCCCGGCACGGCATCGAGCCGAACGTCCACCTCCACATCACCAAGGACATCCCCGTCGCCGGCGGCATGGCCGGCGGCAGCGCGGACGCCGCGGGCGCCCTGCTCGCCTGCGACACCCTCTGGTCCACCGGAGCCGACCGCGCCGAACTCCTCGACATCTGCGCCGAGTTGGGCAGCGACGTGCCGTTCAGCCTGGTCGGCGGGGCGGCGCTGGGCCGGGGCCGCGGCGAGCTGCTGACGCCGCTGCCCGTCGGCGACGCCTTCCACTGGGTCTTCGCGGTCGCCGACGGCGGACTGTCCACCCCGGCCGTCTACGGCGAGTTCGACCGGCTGACGGCGGGCACCGACGTCCCCGAGCCGGAGGCCGCCCCCGAGCTGCTGGCCGCCCTGGAAGCCGGTGACCCCACCGCCCTCGCCGCGGCCCTCGCCAACGACCTCCAGCCCGCTGCCCTGTCCCTGCGCCCCACCCTCACCGCCACCCTGGACGCCGGCACCGCCGCCGGCGCCCTGGCCGCCCTGGTCTCCGGCTCCGGCCCCACCACCGCCTTCCTGGTCAAGGACGCCCAGGCGGCCCAGCAGGTGGCCGCGGCCCTCCAGGACTCGGGCACCTGCCGCGCCGTGCGGATCGCGGACTCCCCGGCACCGGGGGCGACCCTCGTCTGAGGCTGTCTACGGCTTCCCGCAGGCACCCACCAGCACCTCGGCCGCCAAATGACCCGCCCGTACAGCGTGTTCGGCGGTCGTCGGGCGGCAGCGGGCCACCGCCGGGTCGAACTCGGTCATGATCACGCCCGCATGGTCGGTCGCCGGCTCCTGGAGCGTCACCGCCCGGCCCGCCGCGCGCAGCGCAGCGGCCAGATCCCGGGACCACCGCACGTCCAGGACGGTGTCCCGGCTGCCGTGCACGAGGTGGACCGGTACGGCCGGGTCCCGGCCCGCGGCGAGGTCGGCCAGCGGGGCGGCGCCGGTGGTGCGCGCCGGCAGGTCGTAGCGGCCCGTGAGACCGACCACCGCCGTCGGCCGCCGGCCGTCGGCCACCTCGGGCCGCAGCGCGACGCCGAGCGCGGCACCGGCGCCGGCCGACCAGCCGGCCAGGACGAACGGCTCCCCGTCGCCGGCCGGCCCGGCCGCCTCCTTGTGGACGAAGGCCAGCGACTCCAGCAGCTGCGACCGGCCGCCGTCCGCGGCGCCCGAGTCCCAGTCCGGGACGAGGACCAGCAGGCCGCGCGCCGCCGCGGTGCGGGCCAGCGGTGCGAGAACGTCGCGCTCGTCGGGGCCGATGCCGTGCCAGAGCAGCACGGTCGGTACCGGGCCCGCCGCCTTTGCCGGGCGGTAGAGATCCAGCTGCTTGCCGCTCGGGCCGTAGACCAGCCCGCGTTCCGTGTCCACTGCCGTGCCTGTGTCGGATGCCATGGCGATCACGCTATCCACAGGCGAACCGGGACGGTTCCGCAATCGGACTACGCTGGGACGGTCGACCGATCTCAAGTGCAGGAGCGCAATGGCCACCAACCTCGTCAATCTGGAAGCCGTCGGCAAGGTCTACGGGACCCGTGCCCTGCTCGACGGTGTCTCGCTCGGCGTCAACGAGGGGGACCGGATCGGCGTCGTCGGCCGCAACGGTGACGGCAAGACCACCCTGATCCGGATCCTCGCCAAGCTGGAGGAGGCGGACAACGGCCGGGTCACACACAGCGGCGGCCTGCAGCTGGCCGTCCTGACCCAGCACGACTCCCTCGACCCGGCCGCCACCATCCGGCACGAGGTCATCGGCGACCTGGCCGACCACGAATGGGCCGGCAACGCCAAGATCCGCGACGTCCTGACCGGCCTCTTCGGCGATCTCCATCTGCCGGGCTTCGACAAGGGCCTGGACACCGTCATCGGGCCGCTGTCCGGCGGCGAGCGCCGCCGCATCGCCCTGGCCAAGCTGCTGATCGCCGAACAGGACCTGATCGTCCTGGACGAGCCCACCAACCACCTCGACGTGGAAGGCATTTCGTGGCTGGCCGGGCATCTGCGGGCCCGCCGCAGTGCACTGGTCGTCGTCACCCACGACCGCTGGTTCCTCGACCAGGTCTGCACCCGCATGTGGGACGTCCAGCGCGGTGCGATCCATGAGTACGAAGGCGGCTACAGCGACTACGTCTTCGCGCGGGCCGAGCGGGAGCGGATCGCGGCCACCGAAGAGGTCAAGCGGCAGAACCTGATGCGCAAGGAGCTGGCGTGGCTGCGGCGCGGCGCCCCCGCCCGTACGAGCAAGCCCCGGTTCCGTATCGAGGCCGCCAACGAGCTGATCGCGGACGTTCCGCCGCCGCGGGACACCGCCGAGCTGATGAAGTTCGCCAACTCGCGTCTGGGCAAGACCGTCTTCGAGCTGGAGAACGTCACCGTCCAGGCCGGTCCCAAGGAGCTGCTGAAGCATCTGACCTGGCAGCTCGGGCCCGGCGACCGGATCGGTCTGGTGGGCGTGAACGGCGCGGGCAAGACCTCGCTGCTGCGGGCGCTGGAAGCGGCGGCCCGTACGCAGGGCGAGGCGCAGCCCGCGGCCGGCAAGATCGCCGTCGGCAAGACCGTGAAGCTGGCGTATCTCTCGCAGGAGGTCGGCGAACTCGCCCCCGCGCTGCGGGTGCTGGAGGCCGTGCAGCAGGTGCGCGAGCGGGTGGATCTCGGCAAGGGCCGTGAAATGACCGCCGGGCAGCTCTGCGAAAAGTTCGGCTTCACCAAGGAAAAGCAGTGGACCCCGGTCGGTGATCTCTCCGGCGGTGAGCGCCGCCGCCTCCAGATCCTCCGCCTCCTCATGGACGAGCCCAACGTCCTCTTCCTCGACGAGCCGACCAACGACCTCGACATCCAGACCCTGACCCAGCTGGAGGACCTGCTCGACGGCTGGCCCGGCTCGCTGATCGTCATCAGCCACGACCGGTACTTCATAGAGCGGACCACGGACCGGGTCTTCGCGCTGCTGGGCGATGCCGCGCTGCGGATGCTGCCGCGCGGGATCGACGAGTACCTCGAGCGCCGGCAGAAGGTCATCGAGGCCGCGACGCCCGCCCCCGCGCAGCAGGCCGACGCTCCCAAGAAGGCGGCGGCCGTCAACCGCGCGGCACAGAAGGAACTCCAGAAGATCGAGCGGCAGCTGGACAAGATCGGCGAGAAGGAGAGCAAGCTCCACGCGCAGATCGCCGAGCACGCCACCGACTTCGAGAAGGTCGCCGGGCTGGACGCCAAGCTGCGTGAACTGACGGGCGAGCGCGACGAGTTGGAGATGCGCTGGCTGGAGCTGGCCGAGGACGCCTAGCGGCGCGGGGCCGGCGCCGTGGTGGCACCTCTCGGCCCCGATTGGCCAAGAAGCCCGCATTCCGGTGATTGTCTCCCCGGTAGGGGGCGCGCAGCGACGGCCGAGCGTGTACCTTCCCGGGGACAATTCCCGGGCAAAGGGACCGGGCGTGGGCCTGGGGCGGGGCCCGCCGGGAGGTGAGGGGGTTCACGATGGTCGTGCGGCTCATGGTGGTCGACGATCACCGTCTGCTCGCCGAGGCGCTGGCCTCGGCGCTGAAGCTGCGCGGGCACCGCGTCCTGGCGGCGGCCGCGCCGAGCGCCGGGGCCGCGGACCTGGTGGTGAGCCGGGCGCCCGAGGTGTGCCTGCTCGGCACCGCCACGCCCGCCGCGCCGGGGGCCTTCGACCCGGTCGTACGGATCAAGAAGGAGCGGCCGCAGATCGCGGTGGTGGTGCTGGGCCCGGTGCCCAGCCCGCGCGGTATCGCGGCCGCCTTCGCCGCCGGGGCATCGGGCTATGTCCGTAACGACGAACGCATCGAGGGCGTCGAACGCGCCATGATGAAGGCGCGGGCGGGCGAGTCCGCCATCGCGCCGCAGCTGCTCCAGCAGGCCTTCGAGGAACTGCTGCACCCGGCAGCCAAGCCGGACGACGAGGGCGCACGGCTGCTCCAACTGCTCACCCCGCGCGAGGTCGAGGTGCTGATGCGGGTCGCGGACGGCGAGGACACCCGGCTGATCGCGGCCGGAATGGACATCGCCCCGAGCACCGCCCGTACGCACGTCCAGCGCGTCCTGATGAAACTGGAGGTCGGCTCCCGCCTGGAGGCCACCGCACTGGCTGCCCGCACTGGGCTCCTGGAGCGGGTGGCGCGGGGCGGCCCCGCCTCCTCCCCGCAAGGGGCGGGCACATACACTTCGCTCCCGAACCCGATGCCGCCGCCCGCGTAACCGAAGTGAGGAGCCCACCATGAGCTGGTGGGAGTGGACCATCTTTGCGCTGGCCCTGCTGTTTCTTGGCGGGTGCCTCGCGGTGAGTCTTGTCAGGGCGGGGAGCCAGATTTTCCACGGCTTCTCGGATGCCTTCCGCAGGATCCGCGAGCTTTTCCGCTGACATACGGCATCAACAGAGAGGGACGGGCCCCGTGCTGGAATTCCTGGGCATCTTCTTCCTGGGCCTGGGCGTGGTGAGCGTCTTCCAGGTACTGCGTGCGAGGAAGCGCATCCACGCCATGGTGACCACCGAGACCATGTCGTCCCAGGAGCTGCGCGAGCTGCATCAGGCGGCGCTCGGGGCGGTCGGCGCCGGTGCGTTCCGGCGTCCTGCCGAGGCGGCCGGGACGGCGCGCCCCCACCCCAGCGGCCCGCTGACCGCGCAGCTCGGCCAGACGGAGTGCGTCTGGTTCCGTACCAGGGTCACGCGCAAGTTCGAGACCCGGCACCGCGATCAGGGCGAAGTCGGCAGCGGCACCTGGCAAAAGAGCCGCAAGACCGAGGTGGTGTCCGATTTCATCAGCGCCGCCCCCTTCCTCGTCGAGGACGCGTCCGGCTCCACCGTCATCTTTCCCGCCCAGGGCATCGTCGACCACGCCCCCAAGACCACGGACTACTTCGAGACATACCAGCACGGACCCCGCCCGAGCGGCCCCCGCGGCCTCCTCGAAGCGACCCGCAACGAACGCATCCTCGGTCACCAGCACGAGGAGTGGGCCGTGCAGGCAGGCACCCAGTTCTTTGTACGCGGCGAGGCCCGCGACGACGAGCGCGGCGAACTGGCCATAGGGCACCCGTCGGACGGCAGCCCGTTCCTCATGGCCGCCGTGTCCGAGCAGCAGCTCATCGCCGTCGAACGGAACAAGAAGGGCCTCTTCGAGGTCATGGCCGTCGGAGGCATCATCCTCGGCCTGCTGGCGTTCGGCGCCCGCTGGCTGTTCTTCTAGCCTTCCGCGGGCACACCTCCCACATCACGTCATTGGCCGGCCGTAGGGCCCGCTCCAACGACGGCGGCCCCGCCTCAGCTGTGTCCGCGCTCCTCCGCAGCTGCTCCGCCACGACCTGCGGGCCGCCGACGCAGCGCCGGAGGACGGCCTCGTCGAGCAGCGTCCAGGCGGCTGGGTGCATCGGTCCGTCGAATATTCGCCGTCGATTTGTCCGGACTCGACTGTCGAGTCATGCGGGCGGGGACGCTCCCTCGTCAGAAACAAGGCAAGCGGCTACAGCGTCCGTGTAGAGCTCCGTCGTGAAGTCGCCTTCCTGCACCCCGAGTTCACCCATGATCGACTGGATGTCCTCAAGCGCCGCAGAGAGTTCCTTCTCTTCTGTAACCATGGTCTCGACTTCAAGGAAAGTTCCTTCGATCTCCGGAACTTGGACCAGCGTGGCGAGAAAGCTGCGGCCACGAGAGCTGAACTCGTAGTTTTGGCAGCGCTTCTGAAAGGCAATCACTGGAACGTATCCGAGTCCCCGCAACATGGCATGCACGGCTTCAGGGTTGTCCACACGGGTTTCGTGCTCCGGCTTCGAGCCTGATGCCGAGTCAATTCGTGTGCCCTTGTAGGTGAGCACGGATCGTGTCGAGTTCGCCCCGTAAATTGTGCGGACCCTCAATTCTTGATCCTGCGCTTCGAGGCTTCTCGACGGGTCGTCGTAGTAGGTGTCGTGATAGACCTCGGCCCGCCCCACTGTCTTTTGGTCGAGCCGCCCAATAACGTACTCGGAGTTGTGGACACGTGCTTTCAGCTCCGCCTCAATCAAGGCGCAATCCTCCGCTCAGACGGTACGGATTCCTGTTTCAATCATGGACGTGAACATTCGCTGAAACCCTCGATAAAGCGGGCCGTGCGGCGTCTCCATGACCTTGTAGGTAGCCGATTCGTGTCCTTCCCAGCCGGGATCGAAGGCCGAGACGAACATAGTGCCGTCCAGCCTGATAATGCGCCACGTTGGATGCATTTTGTACCGGTAGACCTGAAGGTCGCATGCACCCGACAGCTCACGCAATCGAGTCTCGGTCAACTTGACACCTTCGGTGAGCGATTCGACCGATTCCCCAATTTCGGTCGCACGTACGGCAAGGGCGGCTGATTCGGGGTCCAGAAGCAACACGCGAAGCCGTGGCGCCTTCTGCCCTGCTGGTCGGATGAGAGACGAGCGAAGTAGGGAATCATTCAATCCAATAAGGCCAAGCCCGCGCACAGCAAGAATATCTAACTGTTTTGCAGATAGGGCTAGTTGTTGGATGTCCTCGGCCGCGGCGGCTTGGGTAGAGTACACGCGGACGATTTCTGGGAATGCGGCCAGATCGAACGCGCGTCCGCCGCTGCGGGCGTCGCGTGCCGACGCGAGGCCGAGCAAGTGCCGGGTGTCATCCGGCATATTCAGCCCGTCCGCAATACGCTCGAACACGTCAAGACGTGTGACCTCTCGCCGTCTGTTGATGATTTCGTTCACCCGGGCCTGAGTCATGGCTACGGCGGTAGCAATCCTGGCCTGACTCGCTCCGCCGTATTGCTGGACGTGGCGGAATACCGCGCCCATGTCGCGTTCGCGTAAGGCTTCGCGGATTTCGGCACGCTGCCACGCCCACTCGGGCAGTTCGATCGGTACGAGCGCCGTCGCCATGATCCTCTCCCGTCCCACCGTGGGATGAACAGTCATCCCACGGTGAGATTACCGCCGGGATATGGAGCCCATGCCGTCCTGCACTGAATCCTGGCCATACGAGAACAACAGACCCCCGCGACCGTGGTGGACGGCCCGGGGGCGTGGCCATCAACTACAAGGGAGTTGACGACATGACCCACGCTACAGCGAGGTTATTGAACCTGCTGCTGCGGCTGATGTTTCCGGCTCGGGGCCGCCATCGATCGGCCGGCGCACTGCCTGCTGCGCGGTGCCAGGGCGTGCCGACACCGGTGTCTCCCCGCATGCCCGTCCGGCAGTCAGAGCTGCTGCGCGGCGAGGACTCGTACTTGATCCGCCCGTACGTCCTCACGCCCGAGGAGCGGCAGGAACGACGGGCGCAGCGTGGGCGGCGGCGGGCGTTGTGGCTGGCCGTGCACGGGTACGACGCGGGGCCGCGCTGGATTCTTCCCCAAGCTCTCAACTTCGTTCGAGCAGGGGAGACCCCAACCGTGGAGGTGGTGGGCTGATGGCTCGCATGTGCCGCCCCGTTCACCTGTGGGAACCGGCGTCGGATCCGGTGCCGGTTGCCGGGTGTGACGTGTGCGGCGCTCTGGCTGAGCAGCGTGCCGGGGCCTACGCAGTGGGAGACAAGTCGAAGGCGACCGACTGCAACGTCGAGATGCGCCGCCACTCCCACCCAAGGACGGTGCGTTGATGGCGTCCGAGAAGGTGTCGTCTCAGGATCCACTCGCCGCGCCTCGTTCCCGTCTCGTCGACCCCCACGACTGCCCCGGATGCGCTCTGCTGAAAGAGCAACTGAGCGAAGCCCTCCGGACACAGAGCAACCTCGCCCTGTGGGGGCTTCTCGACAACATGACGGCACGCAAGGAATGCAGGCAGCCGGACGACGCGCGCCCGCCCAAATAGACCGGGCGGGGCCGTCAAGCCGAACGCGCCGGCCCCGCCCCTTCGACTCCCCCGACCGGACAAGCCCTGAGCAGGGAGAGGACGTGTCCCGCCCGAGCCGACGGGCTCAGCTCTCGCCCCGGTCCGTCCAGCGGGGAGTGTCCTAGGCACTCCCTTCACGGATGCCGCGCCATGGCGGCGCGGTGGGGGAAACAGGGCCCGCCCGGCGGGCACCAGCTGCTCGGCCGGGCGGGGCCGCCAACCGGCGGCCTTGGCGGCCGCACGGTCAGGGGGCGTGCGCTGCTCCCGATCCGTCTGGCACTACGCCAGGCGCACCGCGGGAACCACCCGCATCCCCAAGTCCTCGCGGCGCTGAACCCCCGAAGCGACGAAGGGAGGTCGGCCGCCGCAAGCGCCCACGGCGGCCGGCGCCCCTCTGCGGGCCATGGGCCCGCTCGTGATCGCTCGCGGCCCGGTCCGCGGGCCCGTCGGTCCTTGAGCCGACCGGCCGCACGTGCGCGACACCCCGAGGGCGGTCCTCGGCGTGGCACTGCCAGTGAAGGGACACACGATGGACCCCGAGAAGCTGAGCATCCTGTACGGCGACGAAGAAAACAGCCAGGGCGAGACGGGCGACGGTAGCGACGGCCAGGAGGGCAACCCCTCGCAGGGCTGCGGCGACAACTAACCGCCATAGCACGGTGATCAACTAGGAGTGGTGGCCCAGGAGATGGAAGACTGCCGGGGCCGCCACGATGGATAATTCGCAGCTGGGGGAGACCCATGGCCAAAGCCATGTCAGGTACCGGACGCGTCACTGTGTCGCCCCTGCTCCATCTGTGGCCCGACACCTACGGAGTGATTGGCTACGCCGCAGCGGGGCGATTCGGCGTAGAGGCCATCGTCGGCTACCTCCCCGTGCCTGAGGTGCCAGACATTCACCTTATGGACGTGGCTGCCCGGCACTCCCCGCACGCTGCGGACTGGGTCCTCTGCACGGGCTGGTCGAGCCGAGCGGTGACCAAACCGGGAAGCCTGGATCTGCCCGAGGCCACGTGGTTTCTGGAACGGGACGGAAGCAGCCAGCCGAACGCAGCCAAGGGCGAGGGTGCCACGCTCTATGGCCACTCACAGCTGCACGTAGGGCGAATGTCGCTCGCCGACCCGGAAAAGCCCGACACCTCCGCGGCAGCACAGGAATACACGCTGCGGGTGGCCCGCCAGGTATTGCGCAGCCGCATGCCTGAACTTGTGGACGCCTGACTGACCGGGCATCAGGGAGCGCACAGTCCCAGTCACGGCCCGGCGGGCGTGGCGACGGCCAGGGCCCCCTCGATCTCGTCCACCGGAAACGGCGTCCGCTTGCTCTCCGTGAGCAGTCGGCGCCGGAAGCCGCGCAGGGCCGCGGCCGGTGCGGCATGCCGGGCGAGGAGCGCGGCGGCCTCGGGCGGCAGGCCGTCGGGACGTCGGCCCGTGAGCCATTCCCGCAGTACGGCATCGGGCTCGGCGTCAGGGAAAACGCGGCGCAGCAGATGGTGCAGCAGATGGCCCGCCGTGTGGCAGCGGTCGTAGGGCAGATGTCGGGTGAGGAACTCCGCCTCGGTGTAGGTCAGTTCGAAGCCGGAGTGCAGGGCGAGCCCGAAGTCCGCGAAGTAGAGCAGCCGGCCGTCGGTGAGGATGTTGTCGAAGTGGGCGTCGAAGTGGACGAAGCCCTGGGAGGCGAGGAAGGCGGTCCCGCGCATCAGCTCCTTCTCGGCCCAGTGGTAGGGCGCGGCGTCCCCGGCCCGGTGGCCGTCGAGCCAGGCTGTCAGCGTCTGCGGGACGTATTCGAGGAAGAGCACCAGACTGGACGAGGCCCGGCCGAGGGCCGTCAGCCGCTCGCGGACGGCCGGTGAGCCCTCCCAGTGGGCGACCGCCCCGTCGATGCCCCCGAATTCGCCGGCGTATGCCTCGGGCTCGGGCGGGGTGTCCGGCAGGACGCGCCAGTGGTGCATCAGCGGGAAGCCCTGGTACGCGTTCCCCAGGACCCACCCGGTGGTCAGGGCGTGCGCGGCCAGTTCCCGCCAGGCGCTGAATCCGGCCGAGCCCACGCCGTACTGGTAGTACAGCGGCAGTTCGAAGAGGTTGGCCGTCGACCGGACGTGTTCCGGCCGTAATTCGAGGTCCGTCAGGGGGACCCGTTTGACGAAGACCGGCGTTCCGTCGACGTCCAGCCGCGCCGATCTGCCGCCGATGCCCGACCCGAGGGGGACGGCGGACGCCACGGCCGCCCCGAGCCGGCGGTCGCTCAGCAGCGCGAGCCGGCCGCTCACGTTTCCGTAGGCCGCCAGGCGTGCGGCGTACCGCCGGTCCGGGTCGTGCACGGTGCCTCCTCGGGTCAGTGCCCCGGCGGTGCCTCCTCGGCCTCCTGGAGCTCGCCCACCGTAGGCGGTATGACCGGTCGCAGCTTCATCCAGCCCAGGAAGAACAGCCCGAGGGCGAGCATGCCGATGCCCGTCCACAGGTTGATGTTGATGTTCTCGGCCTTCTTCATGTCGGCGTCGGAGGCCATGACACCGGCCACCGTGACGATGACGCCGTAGACGACGAACAGGCCGCCGATGATGCGCCGGATGTCGAAGAGCCGGGCCGCGGTCGCGGATGTGCGCTCCAGTTCGGAGACTTCGTTCTGCAGGTCGGACATGAGAGTTCGCGCCTCCGATCAGAGGGAGAAGGGCAGGTAGCAGGCCGCGGCGAGCACGATCGCGCCCCAGCCGAGGAGGGCGGGCTTGCGGTACCAGGCGTCGTCGCCCTCGGCGGGCGGCTCCTCCAGGCCGGGCGCGGTCGTTCCGTAGACCAGGCCCGCCAGCTCGGCTTCCGGCTTGGGTGCCGTGAAGAGGGTGACGACGACCATGACGACGGCACCGGCGACGAAGCCGACGATGGCGGAGACGAAGTTGGCGCCCTGGTCGGTGGGGATGGCGATGATGCCCTGCTTGTAGATCCAGAAGTAGTTGACCATCGCGGCCGTGGTACCGGCGAGAAGGCCCCACACCCCGGACTTCATCGAGGCGCGCTTCCAGAACATGCCGATGATGAAGACCACGAACATCGGGACGTTGAAGAACGAGAACAGGGTCTGGAGGTAGCCCATGATGTTCGAGAAGGACGAGGCGATGAAGGCCGTGCCGATGGAGGCGAGGACGCCGACCGCCGTGATGAGGCGGCCGAACTTCAGGTAGTACCCGTCGGGCTTGCCGGGCTTCACGTACTTGGCCCAGATGTCGTACGTGAACACGGTGTTGAAGGACGAGACATTGGCCGCCATGCCAGCCATGAAGGCGGCGAGCAGACCGGTCACCGCGATGCCGAGGACGCCGTTGGGCAGCAGTTCCTGCATCAGGTACGGGATCGCGTCGTTGTACGTCAGATCCGAGCCGGCGGTGCCGATCTTCGGGACGAGGACGGCGGCGACCAGGCCCGGGATCATCACCAGGAAGACGATGAACATCTTCGGGAAGGCGCCGATCAGCGGGGTGCGCTGGGCGGCGGAAAGGTTCTTCGCGGACAGGGCGCGCTGCACCTCGGCGAAGTTCGTCGTCCAGTAGCCGAAGGAGAGCACAAAGCCCAGGCCGAGGATGATCGTCAGCCAGTTCGCGCCGAGCGGGTTGGCGTCACCGATGCCCGTACCGCCCCAGGCCGTGAGGAAGTTGTCGCCGTGCGAGGCCTCCAGGGAGTCGGACAGGCCGCCCCAGCCGCCGACGCGCTTGAGGCCTATGACGCAGATCGGTATGAGCGCGGCGAGGATGACGAAGAACTGGAGCACTTCGTTGTAGATCGCCGAGGACAGGCCGCCGATGGTGATGTAGGCGAGGACGAACAGGCCCGCGACGACGATCGCCACCCACTGCGGCCAGCCCAGCAGCGCCTCGACGACGATCGACAGGGCGTACAGGTTCACGCCTGCGATCAATATCGCCGCGAAGGCGAACAGCACCGAGCTGAGCAGATGCGCGGATTTGTCGAACCGCTGGAGCAGGTACTCGGGGACCGAGCGGACCTTGGAGCGGTAGTAGAACGGCATCATGACCAGGCCCAGGAAGACCATGGCCGGGATGGCGCCGATCCAGTACCAGTGCACCACCGCGACGCCGTACTGGGCGCCGGTCGCGGCCATCCCGAGGATCTCGGTGGCGCCGAGGTTGGCGGCGACGAATGCGAGGCCGGTCACCCAGGCGGGCAGCGAACGGCCGGAGAGAAAGAAGTCCAGGCTCGTCTTCACGCTGCGCCGGGCCGCGAATCCGATGCCGAGGACGACGGCGAAGTAGAGGGCCAGGATCGCGTAGTCGAGCCCGTTGGTGGGGAGTCGGAGGCCTTCGGCCAGGGTGGTCATGGGGGCACTCTCCTAGGGGGTCTGGGGGATGTCCCCCCAGAGGGCACAGCTTCGGGAGCGATGGGAACGCACAGAAAGCTACGCGCGGGCCGTCAGAAACTGAACACTTTTGTTCGGTTGAGTTGTTGGATCGTGATGCTCGCTGCCCCTGTATGCGGTGGTATGGCCGCGTATGTGCCGCCTCTAAAGGTGACGTTGACGCCGCTGTTTAGTTGTGCTTCATTGTGTTTGTTTGTGTTTGGTCGACGTGAGTGTGCGTGGTGTACGTGGTGAGGAGCTCCCGGTGAAGAAGACGACGACCCGGCTCGCGGACGGCCGGGAGTTGATCTACTACGACTCGCGCGACGACGCCGTGCGTGACGCGGTCGACCGGCGCCCGCTCGACCGCGTCGCCACCGCCTCCGAGATCCGCCACGACCGCCTCCTCGACGACTCCGTCGCCATCGCCTCGCACCGCCAGGGCCGCACCTACCACCCCCCGGCCGACGAATGCCCGCTCTGCCCCTCCCGCGAGGGCCGGCACTCCGAGATCCCCGCCGCCGACTACGACGTCGCCGTCTTCGAGAACCGCTTCCCCTCCCTTGCGGGCGACGGCGGCCGCTGCGAGGTCGTCTGCTTCACCTCCGACCACGACGCCTCCTTCGCCGCCCTCACCGAGGACCAGGCCGCCCTCGTCCTCGACGCCTGGACCGACCGCACCGCGGAACTGTCCCAACTCCCGGGCGTGGCCCAGGTGTTCTGTTTCGAGAACCGCGGCGCCGAGATCGGCGTCACCCTCGGCCACCCGCACGGCCAGATCTACGCCTACCCCTTCGTCACCCCACGGACGGAGCGGATGCTGCGCTCCCTCGCCGCCCACCGCGAGGCCACCGGCGGCCGCAACCTCTTCGACGACGTCGTCGCCGACGAGCAGGCCGACGGCCGCCGCATCGTCCTCGAGGGCGAGCACTGGCTGGCCTTCGTCCCGTACGCCGCCCACTGGCCGTACGAGGTCCACCTCTACCCCCGGCGCCGCGTCCCCGACCTGCTCGCCCTGGACGACGACGCGCGCACAGAGTTCCCACAGATCTATCTGGAAGTCTTGCGGCGGTTCGACCGGATCTTCGGGACGTGCGAGGCCCCGACGCCGTACATCGCCGCCTGGCACCAGGCGCCGGTACGCGTCGCGGACCGCGAGGATTTCGCCCTCCACCTCGAGCTTTTCACCATTCGACGGACTTCCGGCAAGCTGAAGTTCCTCGCGGGTTCCGAATCCGGCATGAACGTGTTCATCAACGATGTGCCGCCGGAGGCCGCGGCCGAGCGACTGCGAGAGGTAGCAAGCGAGTGAGCAAGCCTGTGTCTTCCAAGCCTGTGTCTGCTAAGTACCTGGTGACCGGTGGGGCCGGATACGTGGGCAGCGTCGTCGCCCAGCACCTGCTGGAGGCGGGCCACGAGGTCACCGTCCTCGACAACCTCTCGACCGGCTTCCGGGCGGGCGTCCCGGCCGGCGCCGAGTTCATCGAGGGCGACATCCGCGACGCCGGCAAGTGGCTGGACGACTCGTACGACGCCGTCCTGCACTTCGCCGCGTTCTCGCAGGTCGGCGAGTCCGTCGTCAAGCCCGAGAAGTACTGGGACAACAACGTCGGCGGCACCATGGAGCTGCTGGGCGCGATGCGCGCGGCCGGTGTCCGCAAGCTCGTCTTCTCCTCCACCGCCGCCACCTACGGCGAGCCGGTCAGCACCCCGATCACCGAGGCCGACCCGACCGCCCCGACCTCTCCGTACGGCGCCAGCAAGCTCGCCGTCGACCACATGATCAGCGGCGAGGCCACCGCGCACGGCCTGGCCGCCGTCTCGCTGCGCTACTTCAACGTCGCCGGCGCCTATGGCAGCTGCGGCGAGCG
The DNA here is from genome assembly GCF_040651455.1 of Streptomyces sp. NPDC048483. Lineage (NCBI taxonomy): Bacteria > Bacillati > Actinomycetota > Actinomycetes > Kitasatosporales > Streptomycetaceae > Streptomyces > Streptomyces sp. NPDC048483. The sequence goes on along the minus strand of NZ_JBEZJZ010000038.1, from coordinate 41,093 downwards.
TCACGACCCCGAATCGCACCTGATCCCGCTCGTCCTCCAGGTCGCCCAGGGCAAGCGCGAGGCGATCTCCGTCTTCGGCGACGACTACCCCACCCCCGACGGCACCTGCATCCGCGACTACATCCACGTCGCCGACCTCGCCGAGGCCCACCTCCTCGCCGTGGAAGCGGCCACCGCGGGCCAGCACCTGATCTGCAACCTCGGCAACGGCAACGGCTTCTCCGTCCGCGAGGTCATCGAGACCGTCCGCAAGGTCACCGGGCACCCGATCCCCGAGGTCATCGCCCCGCGCCGCGGCGGCGACCCCGCCATCCTGGTGGCCTCCGCCAAGACCGCCACCGACCGGCTCGGCTGGCGCCCCAGCCGCGCCGACCTCGCCGGAATCGTCGCCGACGCCTGGCAGTTCACGCAGCAGCTCGCCGCTCAGCAGCAGGAGAGGACCCAGGAGTCCTGATGACCGATCACGAAGCCGGCACCGGCTCGGCCTCCGAGGTGCCGGCAGCGGGCCGAGGCGGAGCGCAGCGGAGCGGGACCCGGACGGCCGACGCCTTCCGCGCCGTGTACGGCGCCGCCCCCGACGGCCTCTGGGCGGCGCCCGGCCGGGTCAACCTGATCGGTGAACACACTGATTACAACGACGGCTTCGTGATGCCGCTCGCCCTGCCGCACAGCACCGTCGCCGCCGCCTCGGCCCGCCCGGACGGGGTGCTGCGCCTGCACTCCGGCGGCGCCGACGGGGGCGTCGTCGAGCTGCGCATCGAGGACCTGCGGCCCGCCGCCGGCCCGTCCTCCGAGGTGCTGGAGGCAGGCCGGGGCGGGGCGCAGCGGAGCGGCGGCTGGGCGGCCTACCCGGCAGGCATCGTCTGGGCGATGCGGGAGGCCGGGCTGCCGGTGGGCGGCGCGGATCTGCACTACGAGAGCACCGTGCCCACCGGCGCCGGGCTGTCCTCCTCCGCCGCCCTGGAGGTCGTCACCGCGCTCGCCCTCAACGACCTCTACGGCCTCGGCCTCGCCCCCCAGAGGCTGGCCCGACTCGCCCAGCACGCCGAGAACGCCTTCGTCGGCGTGCCCTGCGGAATCATGGACCAGACGGCGGCCGCCTGCTGTACCGAGGGGCACGCGCTCTTCCTGGACACCCGCGACCTCACCCAGCGTCAAGTACCGTTCGATTTGGCGGGGGAGGGGCTCCGGCTCCTCGTCGTGGACACCGGTGTGAAGCATGAACTGGGGGACGGCGCATACGCGGAGCGGCGCGCCGGCTGCGAGCGTGGCGCGCGGGCGCTCGGTGTGCGCGCCCTGCGCGATGTGCCGTACGCGCATCTGGCCGAGGCACTGGACAAGCTGGCGGACCAGCCCGCCGTCCGGGATCTCGTACGCCACATTGTCACCGAGAACCACCGCGTGGAACAGGTCATCGCCCGCCTCGACGCCGGCGAGACCCGCGCGATCGGCCCGCTGCTGACCGCCGGACACGCCTCGCTCCGCGACGACTTCGCGATCTCCTGCGCCGAGCTGGACCTCGCGGTCGACACGGCGGTCGCGGCGGGCGCGGTCGGCGCCCGGATGACCGGCGGCGGTTTCGGCGGCTCGGCCATCGTCCTCGTCGAGGAGGCGGACGCCGAGGCGGTCACCACCGCCGTCACCGACGCATTTGCGGCGGCCGGTTTCGTTCCCCCGCGCGTCTTCCCGGCCGTGGCCGGCGCGGGCGCCCGCCGCCTGGCATAACGGCTGCGGCCTACCGGCGACCCTCGCAGAACGGCCACCGAACCGCCGCGGACCGCTCACCGCCCCGTCGCAAAACACCCCGGGAAACGGGCCGGTTCGGCCATTTTCCCCCCTGAGCCGCTCCCTGTCCGTACTCTGAGACCAGCACCGGTGGGGGCCGGTGCCGATCAGGGGGCGAGACCGTCGGGTACGGCGCCCGGGGCGGGGTAGTCATGTCGGCACGGCGGCGGCCGTGTGGCCGAGGCGATCTTCAATCCGGGCGTCGTGCCCGCTATGGTCCGTTCACCGAGACAGGGGGTCTCCGTGCAACGAATCCGGGTTCTGGTGGTCGACGACCACCGCATCTTCGCCGAATCCCTGGCGGCCGCGCTCGCGGCGGAACAGGACGTGGACGTGGCGGCGGCGGGCAGCGCCCCCGCTGCCCTGCGCCATCTGGAGCGGGCGGCCGCCGAGAGCCGCCGCTTCGACGTACTGCTGGCGGACGCCGAACTGGCCGCCGTCGCACCGCTGGCATCGGTGCCGCCGCAGCCGTCCGCCGCGCGCGACGGCGCCCCGCGCCCCGCCCCGGCCGGTATCGCACTCGTCTCCGGCCTGCGCACCAGCCACCCCTACCTCCGTACGGTCGTCCTCGCCGAGCGCGACGACCCGCGCCGCGCGGCCGCCGCCCTCCAGGCCGGCGCCTCGGGCTGGGTCGCCAAGGACTGTTCGCTCTCCCGGCTGCTCGCCGTCATCCGCGGCGTACTGCGTGATGAAACGCATCTGCCGCCCGCCCTGCTGACCGGCGTCCTGCGCGAGCTGACCGCGGCCCGCAAGCACCGTACGGAGAGCGAGCGCCTGGTGGAGTCGCTGACCCCGCGCGAGCGCGAAGTGCTGTGCTGCATGGTGGCGGGTCTGGGCCGCAAGGCGGTCGCCGAGCGGCTGTTCCTCTCCCCGCACACCGTCCGCACCCATATGCAGAACGTCCTGGGAAAGCTCGGCGTGCACTCCACCCTCGCCGCGGTGGCCCTGGCCCGCCGGGCCGGAGTGGGCCCGGCGCAGGTCGAGCCGGCGACGGCGGGGGCCGCGGCCTCGGTGGGTGCCCCGGTGGGCGCCGGCTAGATCCCTGTCCGGCCCAGGTCCCGGCCCTGTCGGGCTTAGGCTCCGGGTTCCGTCAGGACGGCCACGCCCCGCCCCGGCAGCGTGATCCGGTCGGCGGGCGTGGCCTCGTCGGGACCGGCCGCCAGCGCATCCGTCATCGGCGCGGGCAGCGCGACCTCAACGGCCTCGGCCCGGTGGTTGAGCAGGAACGTGAACCGCCCGTACCGCCCCTCCGGATCCTCTCGGACCGTCGCCTGGACACCCTCCGGCAGCCCCGGCAGTACGGGCGCCACCCCGGCCGCCTCCCGCACCTCGTCCAACAGGGCCCGCATCAGCGCCGGTTCGAGCCGCGTGCCCACGTACCAGACCGTGCCCCGCCCGTACGCATGCCGGGTCACCGCCGGCCGCCCCGCCAGCTCCCCATCCGTGAAGTACGCCAGCGCCTCCGCGCCCTCCAGGTCGATGACCTCCGACCACAGATCCGCCGACCCCGTGCAGGCACCTCCCCCAACCGCCACCGTACGGTCCACGTCCAGCGGCCAGAACTCCTCCACCCGCAGCCCCAGCAGCTCGCGCAGCGCCCCCGGATAGCCGCCCGGATGCACCCGGTCGTGCTCGTCCACGATCCCCGAGAAGAACGACACCACCAGCCGCCCGCCACCCCGCACATACGCGGCCAGCCGCGCCGCGTCCCGCGCCGTCAGCAGATACAGATTCGGTACGACGACGAGCCGGTAGCCGGACAGCTCCCGCTGCGGCGGCACCACGTCACAGGCGACCCCCGCCTCGAAGAGCGGCCGGTAATGATCCAGCGCGATCCGGGAGTGGTCCAGCGCGGTCGACGGCTTGGAGTCCACCTCCAGCGCCCACCAGCTGCGCCAGTCCGCCAGCAGCGCCACCTCGGCCCGCGACCGCGTCCCCGCGATCTCCGGCAGCGACGCCAGCTCCCGCCCCAGGCCCTGCACCTCACGGAACGTACGGGTCCGCGTCCCCCCGTGCGGCAGCATCGCCGAGTGGAACTTCTCCGCCCCGCCCAGCGACTGCCGCCACTGGAAATACAGCACCGCATCCGCACCCTGGGCGACGGCCTGCCAGCTCCACAGCCGCATCGCCCCCGGCGGCTTCGGACCGTTACGGGGCCGCCAGTTGACCGCGCTGGGCGCCTGCTCCAGCAGCAGCCACGGCTGCCCGCCCCGCGCGGACCGCATCAGATCGAAGACATAGCCGGCCCGGATGTGATCGTCCGCCGCATACGGATCCTGGTAGAAGTCCAGCGCCATGGCATCCATGTGCCCGGACCAGGCAAAGGCATCCACCGGCTTGTGCTGCGGCATCAGATTGGTGGTGACGGGCACACCGGGCGTCAGACGCTCCAGTACGGCCTTCTCGGCCAGGTAGCAGGCCCGCAGCGCCGCATCGCTGAACCGCAGATAGTCCAGCTGCTGGGCGGGATTGGGGAAGGTGGGCGCCGTACGCGGCGGCAGCACCTCGTCGAAATCCCCGTACCCCTGCGACCAGAACGCCGTCGACCAGGCCTCGTTCAGCGCCTCGACGCTCCCGTACCGCTCCCGCAGCCACCGCCGGAAGTCCTCGGCCGACACCTCGCACAGGCACTGCCGCGTATGGCACCCGTACTCGTTGCCCACATGCCACATCGCCAGTGCCGGGTGGCCGGCGTAGCGGGTGGCGAGCTGTTCGACGAGGCGTACGGCGTGGGCGCGGTAGACGGGGCTGGAGGGACAGTAGTGCTGGCGGCCGCCGGGCCAGCGGCGCTGCCCGTCGGGGCCCTCGGGCAGGATCTCGGGGTGCGCGCGGGACAGCCAGGGCGGCGGCGAGGCCGTCATCGTCGCCAGACAGACATCGATCCCGGCGCCCGCGAGCCCGTCCAGCACCCTGTCGAACCACCCGAAGTCCCAGTCCCCGGGCCGGGGTTCGACCTTGGCCCAGGAGAAGATCCCGGCGGTGACCATGGTGACATGGGCCGCCTTCATCAGCTTCAGATCCTCGGCCCACACCTCCTCGGGCCACTGCTCGGGGTTGTAGTCGCCGCCGAAGTGAATGCCGCGCATCGGACCCCCAGGGTCGAAGTTCGGTCTCTCGGTGGGCCGGCGGTCGGTGCTCCGGCCCACCATGGTCGTCAACTCGAGTTCTTGTACACGCTCCAGCCGCCGTCGACGACGAGGCTCGCCCCGGTGACGAAAGACGCCTCCGGAGAGAGCAGGAACGCGATCGCCGCGGCGACCTCCTCGGGCCGCCCCAGCCGCCGCGCCGCCGTCTCCTCGGCGCTGGCCCGCCGCTCCTCCTCGCCGATCCCGTCCCAGGCCGCGGTGAGCACCGGCCCCGGCAGCACGCTGTTGACCCGCACCTCGGGCCCGTACTCCACGGCCAGCTGGCGCCCGAGTCCGGTGAGCCCGGCCTTGGACGCGGCGTACGCGGGGCGCCCGGGGAGCCCGATCAGCGCATGGACGGACGAGGTCAGGACCACCGCGCCGTGCCGCGCGCGCAGATCGTCCAGCGCGGCGCGCACTCCCAGGAACGCCCCGGTCAGGTTGACCGCCAGCTGGCGCTCCCAGTCGGCGAGCGTCGTCCGGTCGGCGGCCGCGACATGGGGCAGAAAGGCGTTGCTGACCAGCCCGTCGACGGGCCCGTACCGCCGCCGCGCCGCTTCCACGGCCCGCCGCCAGTCGTCCTCCGCCGCCACATCACAGTGCTCGTACGAGGCGTGCCCGCCGGCCGCCCGGATGCGCCGTGCGGTGTGCTCGCCCCGCTCGTCGTCGATGTCCAGCAGCAGCACGGCGGCCCCTTCGGCCGCCAGCCGGTCCGCGGTCGCCGCCCCGATCCCGGCCGCGGCGCCGGTCACCAGCACCGTGCGGTCCGTGAACCGCCTGCCGTACGGGCCGCTGTGGCCGCCGTGCGCCGGGTGCGGTGCCTGCGATGCGCGCTGCTGGCTCATGGCGCCAGCCAAGCCGAGGGGGCTGCCGCGGGGCAAGGGGACGACGTCGTACGGGTTACCCCGGAATGTTGTCGAAAGGCCCCGTCAACCTGCGCAGCAGACCGGCCAATTCATGCCGCTGCTGGCGGGAGAGCTCGGCGAGGATCGCGCGCTCCTGGGCCAGCAGCCCGGCCAGCGACTGATCGGCCTTGTCGCGTCCTTCCGCCGTCAGCCTGACCAGGACGCCGCGCCGGTCGCTGGGATCGGGCAGCCGCTCGACGAGGTCCTTCTTCGCGAGCCGGTCGATGCGGTTGGTCATCGTGCCGGAGGTGACCAGCGTCTGCGTCAGCAGCGCGCCGGGCGAGAGCTGATACGGCGCCCCGGCCCGTCGCAGCGCGGTCAGCACATCGAACTCCCAGGGCTCCAGGCCCACCTCGGAGAAGGCGATCCGGCGGGCCCGGTCGAGGTGCCTGGCCAGCCTGGACACCCGGCTGAGGACCTCAAGCGGTTCCACGTCGAGGTCCGGGCGCTCGCGGCGCCATGCTGCAACCAGTCGGTCGACCTCGTCCTCCATGACGATCAGTGTAAAGGGTCTGTCGACGTGAAGTCTCTTGACGTCAAGATATATTTCGATGGACTATTGGGCATCGTCGGCGGGAAGCTCGCTTCACCAGCGTTGGCCAAAACCAACCGTTCATGAGCTCAGAGTCAGCCCTGTACCAGCGAAGGGGTTTCGAACATGCACGACGCACCAACCTGGGACCCACAGCAGTATCTGCACCACTCCGGGCACCGCACCCGCCCGTTCCACGACCTGCTCACCCGCATACCTGAGCTTCCCCGGCACGCGGGCCCCACCCGCATCGCCGACCTCGGCTGCGGTCCCGGGAATGTCACCGTCCAGCTCGCCGACCGCTGGCCCGCCGCCCACATCACCGGCTTCGACAACTCACCCGAGATGCTGAGCGAGGCCAAGACGTACGCGGGCCCGACCCCCGGCGGCGGCCTCCTCGACTTCGCCCCGGCCGACGCCGCCGACTGGACGCCCGACGGTCCGTACGACCTGATCGTCTCCAACGCCGCACTCCAATGGGTCCCCAACCACCCGGAATCCCTGCCCCGCTGGATCGACGCCCTCACCCCCGGCGGCACCCTCGCCTTCCAGGTCCCCGGCAACTTCACCGCGCCCAGCCACGCCCTCCTGGGCGAACTGTGCGACGCCCCCCGATGGCGCGAACGCCTCACCACCCACGGCCGCCGCTTTGTCCATATCCTCGAACCGGCCGACTACCTCGTACGCCTCAACGACCTCGGCTGCACCGTAGATGTCTGGGAAACCACCTACGTCCAGCTCCTCCAGGGCGACGACCCCGTCCTGGACTGGGTCAAGGGCACCGCCCTGCGCCCCGTCCTGACCGCCCTTGAGGACGACCCCGCCGCCCGCCACGCATTCCTTACCGAATTCCGCGACCTCCTGCGCGCGGCCTACCCGACCGGCCGCCACGGCACCGTCTTCCCGTTCCGCCGCGTCTTCGCCGTTGCCCAAAAGCCGCTCCACTGAGCCCTTGGAGGCATACCGCCGTGATCACCGGCCTCGACCACATCCAGCTCGCCGCACCCCCCGGCACCGAGGACACCCTGCGCGCCTACTACGCGGGCACCCTCGGCATGACGGAGGTCCCCAAGCCCCCGTCCCTCGCCACCCGCGGAGGCTGCTGGTTCGAGGCCGGCACGGCCCGCCTCCACCTTGGCATCGACGCCGGGTACCACCCCGCGAAGAAGGCCCACCCCGGCGTCCGCGTCACCGGCATCGACGCCTTCGCTGCCCGCCTGACTGCTGCCGGAGCCCCCGTCACCTGGGACGACAACCTGCCGGGCCACCGGCGCTTCTACTCGACCGACCCGGTGGGGAACCGGCTGGAGTTCCTGGAGGCGACGGGCTGACCGCGCCGCGCGAACGAAAGCCCGCGGTTGGGGACATCGGTCCCGAACCGCGGGCGATCAAGTGCAGGGCGGAGGTGGAGTCCTGACTATCGCCCCGGGGGCGGTGCCGGGGGGCCGGGCGGGTAGTTGCCGGGGGGACCAGGCGGCTGCTGGTAGTGGTTGGGCTGGGGCGGGTAGCCCTGGGCCGCACCGGGAGGCGCGAAGCCGCCGGGGGCGCCGTAGGGCGGGCCGCTGCGGCCATTCTTGCGCTTGGAGGCCACGACGAGGCCGATGATCAGCGCGACGACGGCGAGGACGCCCACAGCGATACCGACGATGACGAGCGGGCTCAGGCCCTCGTCCTTGCCCTGGTCCTCGCCCTGTTCCTTGTCCGGCGCATTGTCACCGCCGTTGGAGGGAGCCTGCGCAGCCTCCGACGGGGAGGACTTCTCAGCGCCCTCGGGCGTCTTGAGCGGCCCGTTCTTCGAGCCGTCCGGGATGTCCTGCGTCAGGGCCCGGAGCGGACGGACCATGCCGTAGCCGTAGTGCTCGTCCGGGACCTTGGACACACCCGAACCCGGCGGTATGAGCGCGGTCTTCGTCAGCCGGTTCGCGACCTGACCAGCAGTCAGGTCAGGGAATTTGGCGCGGATGAGGGCGGCGGTCCCAGAGACGTGGGCGGTGGCGCTGGAGGTTCCATTCCCGCGACCGTACGGGGACGTGACGCCCGCCGACCTGATGTCCGCTCCAGGTGCCGTCAAGAGAACCTGTGGACCATAATTAGACGTCTTCGCGACCGTCCCATCCCGTTCCACAGAGCCCACGGCGAGGACGCCGGGAGCAGACGCAGGATAGCCAAGGCTGTTGTTTCCGTCGTTACCTGAGGCCGCCACCAGAAGTACGTCGTGTTTTACCGCGTATGCGATCGCCGCCTTCTCGTCCTCATCGATCCCCGGGGCACCGAACGACATGTTGACGACCTTTGCTCCGTGATCGACGGCATAGCGCAAAGCTTTGGCAAAGGAGGCGTTGCCTATGTGATGGCCGTTGATGTCTGAATTTGTATATTTGAGGGGTAGGATTTTCGCGTTCGGAGCCAGCCCCTTGATGCCGTCCGAGCCGGCCGGTCCGTGTCCATGGCCCGCGATTGTCCCCGACATTGACGTACCGTGATTGGACTTGGATTCCCGGTCTCCAGGTCCGCCGGTAGTGAAGTCCTTTCCTGGAAGGACATTTCCTTTGAGATCTGGGTGGCTGCCATTAACGCCGCTGTCGATAACGGCGACGATGACACCCTGCCCCGTGGATACCTTCCACACCTCTTCGGCCTTGAAGGCGACGAGGGGCCACTGGTCATCTCTGATCTGGTCTGCCGAAGCAGCCGGCGCAGTTCCGAGGAGCAGTGCCCCGGCCACAGCCGTGCCGCCCCACGCGCGCAGCCTCCGCACATAGCTCATGCTGTAAAACCCCTCCTCAACAGGTAGGGGCCCGCAGCCCGAAGACTGCGGGCCCCGCCATTCCGCCGACTGCACCTGGCAGCTAACTACTCGATGACACGAGGAACCACATTGCGCTGCTTTATCCAGGTGTCTTCTTCTTCGACAAGGTAGTCCGGGCGGTTGCCACCACTACTGTTCTTGTTCTTGCCGTTGGCTCCAGGGGCGCCCTGACCTGCCATTCCGCCGGGCCTGCCGGCCTGCGAGCCTCCGCGGCTGCGGTGCAGACCCGAACCGCCCTGCGCTCCAGCGCCGGGCATTTTCTTCGCGGCGCCGACCGCACCGCCGCGCTGCCGAGCCATTGCACCGCCTCGGCCACCGGCGCCACCGCCCTTAGCGCCGCCGGCTCCCGCGCCGGCGCCCATACCGGGCATGCCGGCACGCCCGGTCCCGGCGCCACCGCGGGGAGTTCCAGTGCTTCCCCCGCCCGGCATACCGGGCATTCCAGGGTTTCCGCCGCCACCGCCGCCTCCGGCTTCACGGGGAGGAGTCTTGACCCCGCCGTTGAGGCCAGGGCCGTTGAAGTCGCCGCCCCCACCGCCTCCGCCGCCACCGCCGTCGGGAAGACCCTCGAGGCCGGTCCTCACAGGCCCCGGCATGTGCGGGCCCGCCGGCGTGGGACGGGTGCTGCCACCACCATGGGGGACATCGGTAGGCCGGGGCGATGTGGGGAGATGGGGCGAGGAGTAGCCGGGCCCCTTCGGGCCGGACGGCATGCCGCCCGGGGGGCTGGGGGTGGGACCGCGCATACCCGGAGGGGGCGGCGGAGGCATGTTGGGGAGTTTTCCCTTGTCAGCGGGCGGGTCTCCCTTCCAAGGCTCCCGATCCTCTCCAGGATCACCAGGCCCGCCAGGGGACTTCGACGGCAACGCCTTACCAACCGAGTTGTACGAAGCGCCCAGCATCTCCATCGCAATCGCGCCCCGGAGCTGCGCTTCCCTGCCTGCCGAAAGCTGTCCTCCCGTGGACTCGAGCACCTGGTCTGTCGGTGTGCCCGCTTCGAGCGAGGCGAGAGCCGGGCCGTCATCACGTGCCTCGCCGCCACCGAAAAAGGCAGCGGTTTCGTCGCCCACTCGGTCGCCGAAGCTGTCCATGCCGTCCGGCTCTTCGATGTTCATGACGTACGGGCCGTACGCCTCCAGCGAACCGGCCGCATTGCTCAGGCAAGCACCGGCTTGGCGTGCCCACTCTGCGGCGTGGGCTATGTTCTTGCTGATCTCGCGAGCCCTGGCTTCGAACATCTTGGCGGCTTTGCCGTCCCAGTGTTCCCGCACTTCCGCGATGGCACGGTCGAACGTTCCCTTGATGCCGCCACCAGCGCCCATCGACTGCCGGATGGATTCAATTGCCTGGCTGCCGATGTCGAAGACGCCCGCCGAATTGCCGTCCAGGTCCTTGCCGACGTCTTCCCAGGCTTCACCGACGCCCCGCACCGTAGAGGGACTGGACGATGAGACCATTTCCTTGAGCTCCGGGAGCGTGTGCTTCCAGAACTTGCTGGTGTGCTTCGCGGTGAGCGGGTTGTCATTCTGGTATGCGAACGCCCCCGTCGCCGCGCCCCACTCGGTCCCGCCTGCGGCCCGAAGGAGAGGATCCCCCTGGTCGCCCCCCGCTCCGCTGCTTATTTGTTCCATTTCAGACATTACTGCCACCCCCGATTTTCACGTCACACCTTTCCTGCACCGTTGCTGCCCGCCTCACGCCATGCTGATGGGCGTTTGGTTACGCTGGCCGTGTTTCATGGCGTTGGACGTCTCTTGTTCTTCATCCTGGTAACGGCCGTGGGTGGCAGCTGTCTTGTCCGTAAGGTCCTTGATGAACGACTCGAGCTTTTCGAGAATGTTGTTCTCGATGTAGTCTTTCAGGGCCTCGTGCTTCTTCCGGAGCTGATCCTCTTCGTCAAAACCCTTGCCGAGCGACCCGACCGGCAAGTACGTGCTGCTCTTGGCCTTGCCCTTCGTGCACTGCATGTCATTGAGCACGCCGTTGAGCTTCTTCACCACCTCGTCCAGACGATCGAGATCGACCTTGTACTCGTCAGCCATCGATGGCCTCCCCCTGAGTGTTGAGCGCCGTCTTGCGGTACCAGCCGCGATAGCCTACCGCCGAGCCGATCATGTTGACGTGAGCAGGCCACCCGCGAAGGCGTAAACACCGTACGACAGTTGCGCGTACTCCTCTTCCTTTATCGCGACTGCCGGTTGGGCTTGCGGCGTGATGTCGTACTCATCCCTGTCTGAGGGCAGGCCAGCTCCACGCGGGCGTGTGCGACGTCGAGTTCGGGAAGGTCTTCGGCCCCGCCCCTCAGGCCTTTCGGTGCCCGATCAGCCGAGGCTTCGCCTCCAGCCCGTCCAGCCCGTGCCACGCCAGATTCACCAAGTGGGCCGCGACCTCGGCCTTCTTCGGCTTGCGGACGTTCAGCCACCACTGGCCGGTCAGGGCGACCATGCCGACCAGGGCCTGGGCGTAGAGGGGGGCCAGCTTCGGGTCGAAGCCGCGGGCCTTGAACTCCAGGCCGAGGATGTCCTCGACCTGGGTGGCGATGTCGCTGATCAGGGACGCGAAAGTGCCGGTGGACTGGGCCACGGGGGAGTCGCGTACGAGGATGCGGAAGCCGTCGGTGAAGGTCTCGATGTAGTCGAGGAGGGCGAACGCGGCCTGTTCGAGGAGTTCGCGGGGGTGGCCGGCGGTCAGTGCGCCGGTCACCATGTCGAGCAGCTGGCGCATCTCGCGGTCCACGACCACCGCGTACAGGCCTTCCTTGCCGCCGAAGTGCTCATAGACGACGGGCTTGGACACGCCCGCCTTCGCCGCGATCTCCTCGACCGAGGTGGCCTCGAAGCCGCGCTCGGCAAACAGCGTGCGACCGATGTCCAGCAGCTGCTCACGGCGCTCGGCGCCGGTCATGCGGACCCTGCGGGTGCGCCGGGCACCCGCTCCGGGGGGATTCTTGCCCTTGTCGTTGCTCACGCTGCTGCCGTCGATCGCCACCCGTCAATCATGCCGCCTGGACGGCCTCGTCCTTGCGCCGGGCGTCGATCCGGGAAGCACTCGGCCAGCGGACGTCGTACGCCCAGCCCGCCCTCTCGAACCAGCGGATCAGCCGGGCGCTGGAATCCAGCTGCCCCTTCAGCACACCGTGCCGGGCACAGGTCGGGTCCGCGTGGTGCAGGTTGTGCCAGGACTCGCCACAGGAGAGTACGGCCAGCCACCACACGTTCCCGGAGCGGTCGCGGGACTTGAAGGGGCGCTTGCCGACGGCGTGGCAGATGGAGTTGATCGACCAGGTGACGTGGTGGAGGAGCGCCACACGGACCAGCGAGCCCCAGAAGAGCGCCGTCAGGGCACCCTGCCAGGACCAGGTGGCCAGGCCGCCGATCAGCGGGGGGAGGAGGAGCGAGACCGTCGTCCACAGGACGAACTGGCGGGAGACCGTCCGCACCGCGTGGTCCTTGATCAGATCGGGGGCGTACTTGTGCTGCGGGGTCTGCTCCTCGTCGAACATCCAGCCGACGTGGGCCCACCACAGCCCCTTCATCAGGGCGGGCACCGACTCTCCGTAGCGCCACGGCGAATGCGGGTCGCCCTCGGCGTCGGAGAACTTGTGATGCTTGCGGTGATCGGCCACCCAGCGGACGAGCGGGCCCTCCACGGCCAGCGACCCCATGATCGCCAGCGCGATGCGCAGCGGGCGCTTCGCCTTGAAGGCGCCATGGGTGAAATAGCGGTGGAAGCCGATGGTGATGCCATGGCAGCCGATGTAATACATCGCCGTCATCAGGGCGAGATCCAGCCAGCTCACGCCCCAGCCCCACGCCAGCGGCACCGCGGCCAGCAGTGCCACGAACGGGACGGCGATGAAGAGCAGGAGAGTGATCTGTTCAAGCGAACGCTTGCTGTCGCCGCCCAGCGTCGCCGACGGCAGCGGCGAATCGGTGGAAATCGGTGACTCTTCGACGGCTTCTGGACCAGCGGTCATGTGGTGTCCCTCGGCGGGGGTCTCGGGGGATGGGGAAAACCGGGGAGCAAGATCGCTCCCGGAGTGCGGACTCCGATACGGCTACGGGGCCGTAACCTACGGTTTCGTAAGTATGGCAGCGACGCCGCCGCGGGCAAGGCCGTGACAGGCACCTCACCCCCACGCGCCGCCGCGCTGCCCAGCAATCGGACGGTGTGATCCGCCGATATCGGGGAGACCTATCCTGGGGACGTCGGACAGCGCGGTCCGCAACCCGCCCGCAAGCCCAGACGGCACCGTCGCCCGCCACCGCCAAGAGATGAGTCGCGGGGCGACGCCCCTCCTAGATCGCTGCAAGGAGCCGCACCTGTGAGCAGTGCCGACAACACCGCCGAGCCCGTGCCCACCACCACGGACGACGCGGCCCGCGACAACACCGCCCTGCGCGCCGACATCCGCCGCCTCGGCGACCTCCTCGGCGAAACCCTCGTCCGGCAGGAGGGAGAACAGCTGCTGGACCTGGTGGAACGGGTCCGCGCGCTCACCCGCTCCGACGGGGAGGCGGCCGCCCGGCTCCTGGGCGACACCGACCTGGCCACCGCCGCCAAGCTGGTCCGCGCCTTCTCCACCTACTTCCACCTGGCCAACGTCACCGAGCAGGTCCACCGCGGCCGCGAGCTGCGCGCCAGGCGCGCCACCGAGGGCGGCATCCTGGCCCGTACGGCCGACATGCTCAAGGACGCCGACCCCGAGCACCTGCGCGAGACCGCCCGCCACCTCGGCGTACGCCCCGTCTTCACCGCACACCCCACCGAGGCCGCCCGCCGCTCCGTCCTCACCAAGCTCCGCAAGGTTGCCGAGCTCCTGGACCACGCGGACGCCACCGAACGCCGCCGCACCGACCTCCGCCTCGCCGAGAACATCGACCTGATCTGGCAGACGGACGAGCTGCGGGTGGCCCGCCCCGAGCCCACGGACGAGGCCCGGAACGCCATCTACTACCTGGACGAACTCGGACGGGGCGCGGTCGGCGACGTACTCGAGGACCTCGCCGCCGAGCTGGAGCGGGCCGGCACGGAGCTGCCCGCCGGCACCCGCCCCCTCACCTTCGGCACCTGGATCGGCGGCGACCGAGACGGCAACCCGAACGTGACCCCCCAGGTCACCTGGGACGTCCTGATCCTCCAGCACGAGCACGGCATCACCGACGCCCTCGAGCACATCGACGAGCTGCGCGGCGCCCTGTCGAACTCCATCCGCAACTGCGGCGCCACCGACGAGCTGCTGGACTCCCTCAAGCGCGACCTGGACCTCCTCCCCGAATTCAGCCCCCGCTACAAGCGGCTGAACGCCGAGGAGCCCTACCGCCTCAAGGCCACCTGCATCCGCCAGAAGCTCCTCAACACCCGCGACCGCCTCGCCGCCGGCGCCCCCCACGTCCCCGGCCGCGACTACCTGGGCACCGCCGAGCTCCTCGACGACCTCGCCCTCATCCAGACCTCGCTGCGCGCACACCGCGGCGGCCTGGTCGCCGACGGCCGCCTCGAGCGCACCCTGCGCACCATCGCCGCCTTCGGCCTCCAGCTCGCGACCATGGACGTCCGCGAGCACGCCGACGCCCACCACCAGGCCCTCGGCCAGCTCTTCGACCGCCTCGGCGAAGAATCCTGGCGTTACGTGGACATGCCGCGCGACTACCGGCGCAAGCTGCTCGCCAAGGAGCTGCGCTCGCGCCGGCCGCTGGCCCCCACCCCGGCACCCCTCGACGAAGCCGGCGCCAAGACCCTCGGCGTCTTCCGCACGATCCTCAAGGCCAAGGAAACCTTCGGCCCCGAGGTCATCGAGTCGTACATCATCTCCATGTGCCAGGGGTCGGACGACGTCTTCGCCGCCGCCGTCCTCGCCCGCGAGGCCGGCCTCATCGACCTCCACGCCGGATGGGCCAAGGTCGGCATCGTCCCGCTCCTGGAGACCACCGACGAGCTGAAGATCGCCGACCGCCTGCTGGACGAAATGCTCTCCGACCCGTCCTACCGGCGCCTGGTCGCCCTGCGTGACGACGTCCAGGAAGTCATGCTCGGCTACTCCGACTCCTCGAAGTTCGGCGGCATCACCACCAGCCAGTGGGAAATCCACCGCGCCCAGCGCCTCCTGCGCGACGTCGCCCACCGGCACGGCGTACGACTGCGCCTCTTCCACGGCCGCGGCGGCACCGTCGGCCGCGGCGGCGGTCCCTCCCACGACGCGATCCTCGCCCAGCCCTACGGCACGCTCGAAGGCGAGATCAAGGTCACCGAGCAGGGCGAGGTCATCTCCGACAAGTACCTGGTGCCGTCCCTGGCCCGGGAAAACCTGGAGCTGACCGTCGCGGCCACCCTCCAGGCGTCCGCACTGCACACCGCCCCCCGCCAGTCCGACGAGGCCCTCGCCCGCTGGGACGCCGCCATGGAGACCGTCTCCGAGGCCGCCCACGGCTCCTACCGCCGCCTCGTCGAGGACCCGGACCTGCCCGCGTACTTCTTCGCCTCCACCCCCGTCGACCAGCTCGCCGAGCTGCACCTGGGCTCCCGCCCGTCCCGCCGCCCCGACTCCGGCGCCGGCCTCGACGGACTGCGCGCCATCCCGTGGGTCTTCGGCTGGACCCAGTCCCGCCAGATCGTCCCCGGCTGGTTCGGCGTCGGCACCGGACTCAAGGCCGCCCGCGAGGCCGGACTCGACAGCGTCCTGGACGAAATGCACGAGCACTGGCACTTCTTCCGCAACTTCCTGTCCAACGTCGAAATGACGCTGGCCAAGACCGACCTGCGGATCGCCCAGCACTACGTGGACACCCTCGTCCCCGACGACCTCAAGCACGTCTTCGACCTCATCAAGGCCGAACACGAGCTCACCGTCGCCGAGGTCCTGCGCATCACCGGCGAGGCCGAACTCCTCGAGGCCAACCCGGTCCTCCAGCAGACCTTCCACATCCGCGACGCCTACCTCGACCCGATCTCCTACCTCCAGGTCTCCCTGCTGCACCGCCAGCGCGAGGCCGCCGCCAAGGGGGAGGAAGCCGACCCGGTGCTCGCCCGCGCACTGCTGCTCACCGTCAACGGCGTCGCAGCCGGCCTGCGCAACACCGGCTGACCACGCACCCGCCCGTACGACGACGGCCCGCCCCTCACACAGAGGGGCGGGCCGTCGTCATATACGTACCTGCCCTGCAGCCGTACGTGCCCTGCAGCCGTACGCGCGCTACAGCCGTACGTGCCGTGCGGCCGTACGCGCGCTACATCGCGGCAAACGCCGCGCCCAACAACACCGCCCCGAACAACCCCATCACCCACGCCGTACGCCGCAACCGCATGCCCCCGGCCACCACCAGCGCCGCCAGCAACAACGACCCCGCAAACGGCACCCACGCATGCAAAATCCCCGCCAGCCCCGTCCGCACCGCATGCGACGTACCCGGCTTGAGCGTCACCTCCACCCGCACACCCTTGTCCGGCGCCGCCGCCTGCGCTATCGACACCTTCGGCCGCGGCCGGCCGTCCCCCTTCGTCGGTACATACGGACCCGTACACCGCTCGCCCCGGCACGCAGCCACCGTCATGGTGCCGCGCTCCTTCGCCTTCACGAGCATCGCGTACTGCGCCGTGTTCCACGACGTCCACACACCCGCCACCAACAACAGCAGCGCCAACAGCCCCATCAACCCCGTCCGGGCAATAAGCAACGCCCCATAGGCGCTCTCACCCGCCCGACGGGAGCGACTACGTTTGACCGAACTGGTGCGCGTACTGCTTCTGGGCATGGCGGCGATCCTTGGCCATCAACAGCCGCCGGTCAACCTCGGGCATACGGTTCGTCAGACCCTGCCCCACACTGTCCCCTTAGTGACCGACATACCCTCACGAGTTGTACGTACCCTGCGCCCGCTCCAAACCGTCCACCATCAACCCCTCCACCGCATCCGCCGCACGGTCCACGAAATACCCCAGCTCCTTGCGCTCCGCCGACGAAAAGTCCTTGAGCACAAAATCCGCCACCGGCATACGACCCGGCGGCCGACCGATACCGAACCGCACCCGGTGATAATCCGCACCCAGCGACTTCGTGATCGACTTCAAACCGTTGTGACCGTTGTCGCCACCACCCAGCTTCAGCCGCAGCGCACCGTAATCAATATCCAGCTCATCGTGCACCGCAACGATGTGGGACACCGGCACCTTGTAGAAATCCCGCAAAGCCGTCGTCGGACCACCCGACAGATTCATGAACGACATCGGCTTGGCCACCACCACCCGACGACTCCCCGGCCCCGGCGCACCGATCCGCCCCTCCACCACCTGCGCCCGCGCCTTGTGCGCCTTGAAACGGCCCCCCACCCGCTCGGCAAGAAGATCCGCCACCATAAAACCCACGTTGTGCCGGTTCGCGGCGTACTCGGGACCAGGATTCCCCAGCCCCACAATCAGCCACGGGCTGTCTGCATCCGTCATCTACATGCTCCTTCAACGACGCGACCGCCGCCCCGCGCCAGCGGCACGGAACGACGGTCACAGAAACAAGGTCCGGGGCACACCGGCGCCACACGCCAGCCCGGAAGAGGATCAGGCCTCGGCGCCCGCTTCCACACCCTCGGCGGCCTCCTCGGCCGGCGCCTCGGCCTGCGCCGAGACAACCTGCAGCACAACGGCGTCGTCCTCGACGGCCAGCGCCGAACCGGCCGGCAGCGCGATGTCCTTGGCCAGCACCGAGTGACCGGCGTCCAGACCCGCGATGGACACGGTGACCGACTCGGGGATGTTGGTCGCCTCGGCCTCCACCGGCAGGGTGTTCAGCACGTGCTCGAGCAGGTTGCCGCCCGGGGCCAGCTCGCCCTCAATCTGGATCGGCAGCTCGACGGTGACCTTCTCGCCCTTCTTCACGGCCAGGAAGTCGACGTGAACCAGGAAGCGACGGATGGCCTCACGCTGCACGGCCTTGGGGATGACCAGCTCGCTCTTGCCCTCCACGTCCAGACGAAGCAGCACGTTCGGGGTCTTCAGGGCCATCATCAGCGCGTGGCTGTCGATGGCGATGTGCTTCGGCTCGGCACCGTGACCGTAGATAACGGCCGGGACCTTCTCCTCGCGACGGATCCGGCGGGCGGCACCCTTACCGAAGTCGGTACGCAGCTCAGCGGCAAGCTTGACCTCAGCCATAACAGCACTCCTCGTATCTCAGAAAGATCTGACGGGCGTTACCCGGCCCACGACAGACCTGCTACGAAGAGCGCGTCGATAACGGACAGCCACCACAAAGGGCGGCCTCCCTCGCCGAGCAACTCGATGAGTCTACCCGGCGGGAAGGCCGCCCCAAAATGGATCACCAGCGCCCTCAGGACGCGGCGATCTCCGGACTCCGTCTACGGGACCCGGCTCACTGCTCCTCGAAGAGGCTCGTCACCGAACCGTCCTCGAACACCTCACGCAGCGCCCGCGCAATCGTCGGCGCCATCGACAGCACCGTGATCTTGTCCAGCTCCAGCTCCGAAGGCGTCGGCAGCGTATTCGTGAACACGAACTCACTCACCTTCGAATTCTTCAGCCGATCCGCCGCCGGACCCGACAGCACACCATGCGTCGCCGTCACAATCACGTCCGCCGCACCATTCGCAAACAGCGCATCCGCGGCCGCACAAATCGTGCCACCCGTGTCGATCATGTCGTCGACCAGTACACACACCCGGCCTTCGACATCACCGACCACCTCATGCACCGTGACCTGATTCGCCACATCCTTGTCACGCCGCTTGTGCACAATCGCCAGCGGAGCGCCAAGACGGTCACACCAACGGTCGGCAACCCGCACCCGACCCGCATCCGGCGAAACCACCGTCAGCTTGTCGCGATCAACCTTCGCACCCACATAGTCCGCAAGAACCGGCAGCGCAAAAAGGTGATCCACCGGGCCGTCGAAGAAGCCCATGATCTGATCCGTGTGCAGATCCACCGTCACCACACGGTCCGCACCCGCGGTCTTCATCAAATCCGCGATCAGCCGCGCCGAAATAGGCTCCCGGCCACGGTGCTTCTTGTCCTGACGCGCATAGCCATAGAAGGGCACCACCACGGTGATGCTCCGAGCGGAAGCCCGCTTCAGCGCATCAAGCATGATCAGCTGCTCCATGATCCACTTATTGATCGGAGCCGTGTGGCTCTGAATCAAAAAGCAGTCCGCGCCACGCGCCGACTCCTGATAGCGGACATAGATCTCACCATTGGCGAAGTCGAACGCCTTCGTCGGGACCAGGCCGACACCCAGCTGGTGCGCGACCTCCTCGGCCAGCTCGGGGTGGGCGCGGCCGGAGAAGAGCATCAGCTTCTTCTCGCCGGTCGTCTTGATCCCGGTCACAGCAAATCTCCTCGAATTCCTGTTTGCGTGCGCTCATCACGGTACGCCCCGCACGGCGCACCCTCCCCCAGCTAGCGCTGGGAGGTACCCCCATCACGATCACTGCTCGCCTTCGGACTCCTGGCGAGCGGCCGATGCGGCCTGCGCGGCGGCGCTTCCGGGCCGCTTGCGCGCGACCCAACCCTCGATATTCCGCTGCTGGCCACGCGCGACCGCCAGCGAACCCGGGGGCACATCCTTGGTAATGACCGAGCCGGCCGCCGTATAAGCACCGTCCCCGATCGTGACAGGAGCCACAAACATGTTGTCCGACCCCGTCTTGCAATGCGAACCCACAGTGGTGTGGTGCTTGGCCTCACCGTCGTAATTCACAAAGATGCTGGCCGCACCGATGTTGGTGTACTCGCCAATGGTCGCATCCCCCACATAGGACAGATGCGGCACCTTCGTGCCCTCACCGATCGACGCGTTCTTCATCTCCACGTACGTCCCGGCCTTCGCCTTCGGACCAAGATCCGTCCCCGGCCGCAGATACGCATACGGGCCGACATTCGCCCCGTCACCGATACGCGCACCCTCCGCCACCGTGAAGGACACCACAGCGCCCGCCCCGACCGCCGTATCCGTCAGCCGCGACTGCGGCCCGACCTCCGCACCGCCGCCGATACGCGTCGCACCCAGCAGCTGCGTCCCCGGATGCACCACCGCATCCGGCTCGAACTCCACCGACACATCCACCCACGTCGATGCCGGATCGACCACCGTCACACCCGCGAGCATCGCCCGCTCCAGCAGCCGCTCATTCAGCAGCCGACGGGCCTCGGCCAGCTGCACCCGGTTGTTGATCCCCAGAATCTCCCGGTGATCACCCGCCACGGCCGCACCCACCCGGTGCCCCGCCTCGCGCACGATGCCCAGGACATCCGTCAGGTACTCCTCACCCTGACTGTTGTCCGTACGCACCTTGCCCAGCGCATCGACCAGCAGCTTGGCGTCGAACGCGAACACCCCGGAGTTGATCTCCCGGATCGCACGCTGCTCCGCACTGGCGTCCTTGTGCTCGACGATCGCGGTGACGGCGCCGCTCGCCTCGTCCCGCACGATCCGGCCGTAGCCCGTCGAGTCCGGGACCTCGGCCGACAGCACGGTGACGGCGTTCTTGTCGGCGGCGTGCGTGTCGCCGAGCTGCTTGAGCGTCTCGGCGGTCAGCAGCGGGGTGTCGCCGCACACGACCACGACCGTGCCGTCGAGCACGGCACCCTGCCCGGCCAGCTCCTCCAGGCCCACGCGCACGGCGTGGCCGGTGCCGTTCTGCTCGTGCTGCACGGCGGTACGGATGGCCGGGTCGACCTCGGCGAGGTGCGCCTGCACCTGGTCACGGCCATGGCCGACGATCACGACGAGATGTTCGGGGTCCAGCTCACGGGAGGCGGCGACGACGTGTCCCACGAGGGAGCGGCCGCAGAGGGCGTGCAGGACCTTGGGGGTCGCCGACTTCATGCGGGTGCCCTCACCCGCTGCGAGAACGACGACGGCTGCCGGGCGGTTGGCGCTCACGGGGATGCCCTTCGGCTTCTTGGCTACTTCGGGTGGTGGTCATCCGAAGGATACCGGGGCGTTTGGTTGCGGAAACGACGGCGGGTCCTGATCTTGTGATCAGGACCCGGACTTTGCATGGTGATAGCAGTTGCTCCCCCGCGAGGATTTGAACCTCGACCTGCGAAGACCAAAACTTCGTGTGCTGCCTGATTACACCACGGGGGACAGTGCGTCAGACCATACCTGACCCACTGGTGGCTGTGGGTGCTGATGCTCCTGTCACGATGCCGGACCACCAACCTTCGATGCGACGGTACAGATCCGCGCACTGGAGAACGCGAACGACGAAGCAGCCGTGGTACTCGTCTCCCACGTTCTTGCGGACCGTTTTGGGGTTGTGCTTCTTGAGGACTGTCTTGCACAGGGAAGACACGTTGATGCCGACCAAGTCCGCCCAGTAGCGCTCGGCACCCTCTACGTCGGCGGACTCGTGGATCATCACGCAGAAGCGCAGGTGCTCGGGCTCCACGTCCAGCAGCGCCAGCCAAGCCATGAACACCTTGATCATGCCCGGGTCGCTATTGACGAAGATGACGCGTTCTCGCCGCTGGTACGGCTTGCTCTTGCTGCCCTCTGACCAGTACAGGCTGACGCCGATCAGGAACAGGTCCCGGTCGGTGAGCTGGCCGATTTCGCTGAACGCCTCGGTCTTCGTTTCTTCGATCGCCCGGTCCCGTGCTGCGCGATACGGCGCCCACCGTGCTTCCCGCATCTGGTGCATCGCTTCCGGCGACTTCCTTGGCTTGGGCAAGTCGCGTACCCAGAGCGACACCGAACTCTTGGCGACCCCTAGTTCCGCCACGATCTCGTCGTAGGTCCGCCCCTGTTTGCGCAGCTCGCGGGCCTTGTCGCGGAGGTTGTCCTTGGCGTTGGGGCGCTTGGTCCACTTGGGAGGCGGTTCTCCTTCGAGGAGATGGCTCAGGGTGCCGTCACTGAGTGCCCCTAGGTGCTCACAGATCTGGCGGCGGCTGAGCCCCGCCCGTCGCAGGGCCACGGCCTGTGGCCGTAAGGCTTCGAAGTCGGGGTGGTCCCGATGTGTGTGCGTCATGGGAACAGGGTGTCGTCGGTCACGTTGCGTAAGCATCGAAAATGCGGGCGATTCATTAGTTCGAGCGATATGTGGCCTTAGTGGCACGTAATGGGCCTGGCCTGTGCTCGGTCGCTCGTCGGGGAGAGCCGGGCGGACGCCCGTACGCTGGTCCGTATGAGCGCGACGGGGGCAAAGGAAAGTACGGGGGCGCGGGGCGCGCCCGGGGGAGGGCCGTGGTGGTGGGCCCGGCGGCGTAGTGCCGTGCTGGATGTGGTGCTGGCCGTCTTTTCGACGGTGGAGTGCGTCCTCGAGGGCATTCCGTTTGCGCATGAGGCGGGGCTGCCCGAGCCCGTGGGGATGCTGCTGGGGCTGGTGGTGGGGCCGGTGCTGGTGCTGCGGCGGCGGTGGCCGGTCGTGGTGGTGCTGGTTTCCATCGCGGTGGCGCCGGCGGAGATGGGTGCGCTGCTGGGCGTCGTGGGTCTGTACACGCTGGCGGCGTCGGATGTGCCGCGGCGGATCACGGCGTTGCTGGCCGGGATGACGGTGATCGGGACGCTGGTCACGACGTACATCAGCCTGCGGCAGGACGCGGCGTCGGAGGCGGACTTCCATCCGCCGGTGTGGTTCGTGCCGGTGCTGGCGGTTGCGGTGGGGCTGGTGCTGACGGCTCCGCCGGTGCTGTGGGGTCTGTATGTGGGGGCCAGGCGGCGGCTGGTGGAGAGCCTGCGGGAGCGGGCGGACGGTCTGGAGCGTGAGCTGTCGCTGTTGGCGGACCGGGCCGAGGAGCGGGCGGAGTGGGCCCGTAACGAGGAGCGGACGCGGATCGCGCGGGAGATGCACGACGTGGTGGCGCACCGGGTGAGCCTGATGGTGGTGCATGCGGCGGCGTTGCAGGCGGTGGTGTTGAAGGATCCGGAGAAGGCGTCGAAGAATGCCGCGCTGGTGGGGGATATGGGGCGGCAGGCGCTGACGGAGTTGCGGGAGATGCTGGGGGTGTTGCGTACGGCCGAGGGGGCGGCGACGGTGCGGGGCACGCCGGGGTCGGATGCGCCGGAGCGGTTGGTGGAGGTGGCGGACAAGGCCACCCGCCGGGCCGAGCCGCGGGCGTTGTCGGCGGAGGCGGACGGGGACGGGCCTTCGCTGGCGGAGCTGGGGGATCTGGTGGGGCAGTCCCGGGCGGCCGGGATGGTGGTGGAGCTGTCGGTGCAGGAGACCGAGGGGATGGCCGGGCGTCGGTATGCGGAGGGTGTGGAGCAGACCGTGTACCGGGTGGTGCAGGAGGCGCTGACGAATGTGCACAAGCATGCGCCGGGTGCGTGGGCGCGGGTGCGGTTGGCGCATCGGGCGGGTGAGGTGGCGGTGCAGGTGGAGAACGGTCCGTCGGAGCGCGGGGCGATGGATGCGGGGCTGCCCAGCGGGGGCAATGGCCTGGTGGGGATGCGGGAGCGGGTGACTGCTCTGGGGGGTGTCTTTGTGTCGGGGCCTACGGAGGCGGGGGGCTTTCGGGTGTCGGCGGTGGTGCCGGTGGGGGCGGGTGCGGCCGTCGGGTCCGGTGGGTGAGGAGCCGTTGCACGTGGCGGGGGCGGGCGTTCGGCCGCCGGGTGTCGCTGGAGTCGTTGGTGTCGCCGGCTTGGCGCCGGTGGTCGGCGGGGCGTGGTGCCGGGCTGCTGGGGGAGGCCGGGTCTGCCGTGGGGGCGTGTGAGGCGTGGCGGTGCGGGGGCCGGTCCGGGGGAGCGGGTGCCGCAGGCGTAGGTGCCGCTCGGAAGCCCGCCTGGTGAGTCCGCCTCGTGGGCCCGGCTCGCACGTCTGGCCCGCACGTCTGGCCCGCACGTCTGGCCGTAGGCCCCGTCCCGTAAGCCGTAAGCCGTAAGCCGTAACCCGTAAGCCCGCCCCGTAAGGCGGCTCACTCCTGCGCCGCGACCCCCAGCCGCTCCGGCCGCGTCCCCAGGACGAGGGTGCCGAGGGCGTGGTCGATGCCGGGGCCGAGGTACCAGTCGCCGGTGTGGTCGAGGCTGTAGATGCGGCCCTGGGTGTCGATGGCGAGGACTGCCTGGGCGGTGGGGGTGCCGTGGGGGTCGGGGGTTTCCTCCTGGCCGAGGGGGGCCACGTCGGTGTCGAGGGCGCGGCCGAGGTCGCCGAGGGTGCGGGCGAGGTGGAGGCCGTGGAGGGGGTTGATGGTGAAGGGGGTGGGGGCGATGTGGCGGCCGGGGCCAGTGCCGGTGATGGTGAGGCCGCCGAATTCGGCCCAGGCCTCGACGGCGGCGGCGAAGACGGTGTGGCGGTGGCCGGCGGGGGAGGCGTGGGCGCGGAGGGTGTCGGCCCAGTGTTCGGCCTGCTTTATGTCCCAGCGGCCGGGTTGCCAGCCGGCCTGCTGGAGGGCGACGTCGACGGCGGCGGGGAAGCGGGTGGAGTCGGTGCGGTCCCGGGCGGGGGGTACGGCGGCGTGGGGTGCGGTGGGCGGCATGGTGGCGGTCAGCTCCCGGTGGGCGTCGTGCCGCCGATGGGCATGACGCCGAAATGGGCGAGGAGGGAGTCGCAGGAGCGGCAGGGTGGGGCGTAGCTGCCGTGCTGGGGGTCGCCGTCCTCGCGGATATGGCGTGCGGTGATCTTGGAGTGTTTCAGGGAGCGGCGGGCCTCGCCGTTGGTGAGGGGCTTGCGGGAGGCGCGTTTGCTGCGGGCCGTCTCGACCGCGGTGAGGTGGCGGGAGAGGAGTACGGCTTCGGGACATCGCCCGGTGAAGCGTTCGCGCTGTGCGGTGCCGAGGGTGTCGAGGAAGTCCTGGACGAGGGGGTGCAGGGCGGGGGGCTGTTCCGCCTTGCTTGCCGTGCAGGTGAGGGTTTGTCCGCGTACGGACAGGGCGGCGCCGACGGTGGGGAGGATGCCGTCGCGGCGGTGGGCGAGGGCGGGCGCGCGGTCGGTGCCGGCGGTGGCGCTCCAGCCGATGCGGGGGTCGCCGGTGGCGGCGGTGTGCTGATGTGCGGTGGTGCTCATTGTTGGTGCTTTCCCTCCCTGCAATCCCCCGGATGCGAGTCAGCCTGCCAAATGTGCTGGGTGTTGTGGTAGTCGGAGGCGCTGTCAGCGATGTCACTGGTGCGTGACGGTTCGTCGGCTGCGGGGAAACAGGGCTGGTGGGCGGGGTGGCTTACGGCGCTCGGGGGAAGCGGCGGCGGGGGTGTGGGCGGCGTGTCGGTGGGCTGACGGAAGGGGAGCCTGGGCGGCGGGAGGGTGTTGCGGCACGGCATAGGCTGTGCCCCAAAGCCAGATCCAGCCAGGGGGCAACCGCGATGACGACAGGTCGGCTCGGGCAGCACCATGCCGCGCCACCGAACACGGCCTACGCCGGGCAGGTCGTGCATTTCCCGGACCCGGTGCGGGCCGCCCGGTATCCCGCAGGTGTGCGGGTGGACGCGAACGGTTTCCCGCAGTTCTCGCCGTACGCGCGGGCGGCGGCGGAGATCGCCGAGCCGCCGGAGGGCTTCGGTGTCGATGAGCTGCGGCTGACGGACTATGTGTCGGCGAATGCGGCGCTGCATGCGCAGGGGCACGAGCTGTGGATAGACGTTCCGTCGGTGGCGACACCGCACGGCTGGACGTGGCATCACGTGCCCGGTACGCGGCGGATGGAGCTGATCCCGGTCGAGGTGAAGGCGCTGTTGCGGCATCACGGTGGGCTGGCGACGGCCGCGGTGGAGCACGACAAGCGCGGTACGCGGCCGCTGCAGGAGACCCGGCCGGCGCATTTCGGGGTGCCGCGGCGTGATCTGGCGGTGGGTGAGGAGCAGGTGGCGCAGGCGGAGGAGACGCTGGGCTATCGGCTGCCGGGTGCCTACCGGTCGTTCCTGAAGGCGGCGGGCGGGTGTGCGCCGGCGGGTGCGGCGCTGGATGCGGAGCTGGGGCTGCTGGTCGATCAGCCGTTCTTCACGGTGCGGGACGATGCCGCGGTCAATGACCTCGTCTACATCAACAAGTGTCTGCGGGATCACTTCACCAAGGACTATCTGGGTGTGGCTTTCGTGCAGGGCGGTGTGGTCGCGGTGAAGGTGCGCGGCGAGGCGCTGGGAACGGTGTGGTTCTGTCCGTACGACGATGCCCGGGACCGGGACGGGTTGTCGGTGCAGGAGCGGGTGGAGCGGCTGCTGTTGCCGTGTGGTGCGGATTTTGATGATTTTCTGCAGCGGCTGGCGGGGAATCCGCCGGAGCTGGAGACCGTGGCGAACCTGATGGTGGACGGTGGCTTCGCGCACGCCGTTCCGGTGGAGGGGTGAGCGCGCGATGGTGACGTTCGCGCAGGCGCAGGAGCGCGCGGAGCGCTGGGTCAACGGCGAGGTGCCGGCGCCGCAGCACCGTGAGGTGCGGGTGCGGGAGTTCGATCTGGGCTTTGTGGCGTGGGCCGAGGACCGCGAGGGCGGGCCCAGCAGTGACGGGGGCCGCAGCCGGCTGGTGATCGCGCGGGACAGCGGGGAGACCACGCTGTGGCCGGGGCTGCCGGTGGGTGAGGTGATCCGGCGGTACGAGGAGGAGTACGGCGCGCCGGTGGACGGCGGGTACGGTGCCGCCGAGCCGCCGCCGCAGCGGGTGGATCTTGAGGCGACGTCGTTCCTGCTGACGCCGCCGGAGTGGCTGCAGGAGGCGGCGGACGCGATCGGGATTCCGGACCGGCGGGGGGAGCGTGGGGGGTCGGCTCCGGCTGCGTCCCCTGCTCCCGCGGCCGCTCCGCCGTCGGCTCCTGCGCCGTCGGCCGCTGCACCGGCCGCCGGTGCCTCGACGCCGTGGGCCGCCGCGGACACGACGACGGACGAGGGCACCGAGGACCGGTCCGTGGGGCTGCCCGAGACGGTGTTCACGGCGCCGCTGACCGAGCTCGACGAGTCGGACGACACCCCGCCGCCGGCGCCTCGTGCGCGGCCGGAGGCGAAGACCGAACTGCTGCAGGGCGGCAGTCAGCTGCCGCGTACGCAGGTGGCGCCGGCGGTGCCGGAGAGCGGTGCGGACGGCCGCCCCGGTGGCCTGCCCGCGCCGCCGCCGATGCCGCCCGCGCAGCCCATGGCGTCGGGGCTGCCGGACCTGCCGTCGCCGTCGGGGCCGCCGGTCGCCGACGTACCGCCGCCGCCGGGCGCGGGTGCGCCTGCCGCTCCCGGCCCCGGGATGCCGCCGCCCGCCCCGCCCGTGGGGGGCGGGGTGCACGCCGCGGCGACGATGCTCGCCGACGGCTCCGCGCTGCCCGGAAACGCCGGGAACGCCACGAACGCAGGGAACCCCGGAAGCACCGGGGGCCCGCCCCCGCCCCCCGGCGCGCCCGGAACGCCGGGTGCGCGCCGGGCCGGTCGTGGGCCGGACCCGGCGGAGGTCGCGGACGCCGCGACGGGCAAGGCCGAGGTACGGCCGGCCGGTGGCCCCGCGCCGTCCGGTCCCGGTTCGTCCGGTGCGCCGGCCGGCGGTTACGTACCGACGCAGCTGGTCTCGCAGCTGGATGCGGCGGATCTGGATCTGAGCGCGGTGGACGGGCCGCAGGGTGATGCGGGCGGGTCCGGCGGCGACGGGCCGCCGCCTGCCCCGCCGGTCGGCGGTGGGGTGCATGCCGCCGCGACGATGCTTGCCGACGGCGCGGCGCTGCAGGCCAGTCTGGGCGGTGCGGGCGGCCTCGGCGGTCCTGGTGGTGCCGCGGGGCCCGGCGTTCCGCCGCCGCCCTCGCCTCCGGGTCCGCCCGGTGCGCCGAAGCCGCCGGGTCCGCCCGGCAGGCCCCGCTCGGGCGGCCAGGGCGGCCAGGGCGGTCAGGGCAGCCAGGGCGGTCAGGGCGGCCCGCCGCCCCCGCCGCCGCCCACGGCCGGTGGTACGTCCGGCGGTGGGGTGCACGCCGCGGCGACGATGCTCGCCTCCGGCGCCGCGCTCGGCGGCCCCGGTGGTCCGGTGCCCGGCCCGGGTATGCCGCCGCCGGCGCCCCCGTCGGCCGGTCCCGGCATGCCCCCGCACGCCGGTCCCGGCCCCGCCATGCCCCCGCACGGAGTCCCACAGGCCCCGCCGGCGCCCGGCCCCGGTGGTCCCGGTGCGTACGGCTATCCCCAGGCCCCGAGCGGCCAGCCGACCGTCGGCCCCGGCTACATGGCGGTGCTCAGCTATCGCGCACCGGACGGCTCCGAGCAGAAGATCGTGCGCCGCTCCGCGCCCGGTACGCCGCACCCGGAGTGGCAGCTGCTGCACGAGCTGCGTGGCATGAACATTCCGCCGCAGCAGGTCCTGGAGCTGCACACCGAGCTGGAGTGCTGCGATCTGC
Organism: Streptomyces sp. NPDC048483; assembly: GCF_040651455.1. Lineage (NCBI taxonomy): Bacteria > Bacillati > Actinomycetota > Actinomycetes > Kitasatosporales > Streptomycetaceae > Streptomyces > Streptomyces sp. NPDC048483. The sequence continues at coordinate 12,701 of NZ_JBEZJZ010000038.1, read as the reverse complement.
CGGGCGGCTACTGCGCCCGGATGATCCGCGACAACTGGCCGCAGGTGCGCATCAGTCACACCGCCGCGTACGGCAAGGACCATGCCTCGCGGCAGCAGGGCGTACGGCATCTCGTCGAGCATCAGGGCGAGTTGCACCAGGTGGCGGACGGTCCGGCGCGGCCGGCGCCGGTGCGGGTGCCGTTGCCGCATCCCTCGCAGGTGCAGCCGGTGCCGCCGGTCCCGCCGCAGGTGATCGGGCAGGAGCTGGAGCAGTCCTTCGGGCCGCAGGGGATCTTCCGGTTCGACCAGCGGGCGGTCTCCCGGCAGGGCGTACCCGATGTGGTGGCGCAGATGCTGGTGTGGGCCGGGCTGCCGGTCGACTTCGGGCCGTTCTTCTGGGCGCAGGCGCAGCCGGGCCGTCCGGTGCCGACGCTGGCGGAGCTGGCGGCGGAGCGGGGCGTGCAGCCGGCCGCCGACGCGGGGTCGTATCTCGTCATGGGCAATGACTTCGGCCGTCAGCTGTGTGTCCAGTACGGGACCGCGAACATCGTGGCGGTGCCGGTCGAGGCGGGGCCCGGCGGGCAGCCCGCGACGCCGCAGTTCGTCAACAGCGGGCTGCCGGAGTTCGTGCGCTGTCTGGCGATGCTGGGGCGGATGTGGCGGCTGCGGTTCGGGCTGACGCCGGAGCAGGCGGGCCGCTGGACCGTCGACTTCCAGGCGCAGCTGGTCGCGCTGGACCCGCCGGCGCTGGGTTCGCCGGAGACCTGGTGGTCGGTGCTGCTGGAGCAGATGTGGGACGGGTTGCTGTGACGGTGGCGCTCGAAGGGTCCTCGGGGCCCTAGGGGGCGGGCGAACAGATCCCGTAGGGGGTGTGAGGGCCCCCTGTGGGGCCACAACGTGGCGGGGCGGGGCGGTATTCCCGTGGCGGATGGCGCGCTGGACAAAGCGCTGCCGGGGCCTCGAGCCAATGCGCTGCCGGGATCCCGAGCCAGGTGCCGCCCGGCCCCGATCCGCCGGACGGCCCCTGACACCGGATGACACGGCGCTCGGCCTGCGGAACATGACAGGCGCTCGGTCTGTGCAACACCACATGGCGCTCGACCTGCGGAACGGGTCGGGCGCCATGACCATGCGTATATGCCGTACATAGGTCAGCCGTCGCCGCTGCCGCCGTCGTCGACGACGCTTTACCGGGCCCGCGGGCGGCCGCCTCGCGGTCCCGGGCGCCGGTGGCCGTGGCGTCGGCGGATCCTGGCGACGCTGCTGGCCCTGGTGGTGCTGGTGGTGACGGGCGGTGCCGCGCTCTACGGGTGGGCGGCGGAGCGGGTACGCCATGTGGGTGCGCTGGACGACTACGCCGGGCGGCCGGCTGCGGGCAAGGGGACGAACTGGCTGCTGGTCGGCTCCGACAGCCGCGCCGCGCTGACGCCCCGGCAGCGCAAGGACCTGCATGTCGGCAACAGCACCGTCCGCAACACCGACACCATCATGGTGCTGCACTCCGGCCGGCACGGCCCCTATCTGGTGAGCCTGCCCCGTGACAGCTTTGTCCGGGTGCCGGGGCACGGCCGGGCGAAGATCAACGAGGCGTATGCGGACGGCGGGCCCCGGCTGTTGACCCGTACGGTCGAGCGGGCGACGGGTTTGCGCATCGACCGCTATGCCGAAGTGAGCTTCCTGGGGTTTGTGCAGGTCGTGGACGCGCTGGGCGGGGTGCGGCCGTGTCTGGAGACGCCGCTGCGCGATGTGCGGTCGGGGGCGGATTTCGCGGCGGGCTGTCACCGCATGGACGGGCGGCAGGCGCTGGCGTTCGTACGGGCCCGTTACGCCGACCCGCGGGGTGACCTCGGACGGGTGAAGCGGCAGCGGCAACTGATCGGCGCGGTGGCGGACAAGATGCTGGCGCCGGGGGTGCTGCTCGATCCGTCCCGGCTGCTGCCGGTGGCCGGCGCCGGGCTCTCCGCGCTCGCCGTGGACAACGGGTCGGGGACGCCCGAACTGCTGGCCATGGCCTGGTCGATGAAGAAGGTCGCCGGGGGCGGCGGCGCGGCGGTCACCGTCCCGGTGGCGAGCCCCGGAGTGGCGATGGGCGGCGCCGGCGAGGTGCTGCTGTGGGACGAAAACGGGGCGCGCCGGCTGTTCGGCGCTTTGCGCGCCGATGTGGTGATTCCGACTTCTGGCGCCGATTGACGCATCCTTGTGCGGGAGAGGGGTGAAGTGTCGCGATAGGGCGGCTTCGGGCAGATCCAGAAAAGGGGCTTTGAGGGATGAGTACATCGGTTTCGCCTCACGGGTTCGAGACCGTACGAGGACGCGGTTACCGGCCGGAGGACGTCGATCGGCGCGTGGAGGGGCTCTCAATAGACCGTGACTCGTGCTGGGAGCGGGCGGCGCGGCTGACGGTGCTCTCCAACGAGATGGACGCGGAGCTGGCCCAGCTGCAGGAATATGTGGCGCAGCTGCCGCCGCAGACGTACGAGTGCCTGGGCGAGCAGGCCCGGCTGATCCTGACGACCGCTCAGTCGGAGGCCGAGCGACTGCGGGCCGCGGCGCACGGGGCGGCCGAGGAGGTCCGTGACGAGGCGCTGGGCTACGCCGACCAGGTGAAGGAGGCGGCGGAGGCGGCGGCGCGGGAGCTGCGGGCCCAGGCGGAGGAGCACGCCCGGCGCCTCGAGGAGGCGGCGCGGGCGGAGGCCGTCGCGCTGGCGGCAGCGGCGGCCGAGGACGCCGAGCAGTGGCGCGGCGAGGCGGCCGCCGTGCTCACCGATATGCGGCACCGCACCGAGCAGCTGTGGCACGAGCAGGAGGAGCGGCAGGCCGAGGAGTGGGATGCGGCCGGGCGTGAACTGGCGGTCCTGGAGGCGGAGGCGGGCCGGCGGGTCGCCGAACTGGACGCGCGCGCCGATGCCCTGCTGGCCGAGCGGCGGCGCACCCAGGCGGAGGCGGAGGAGGCCGCCCGGCACACCCAGGAGGACGCGGTCGACCAGGCGGCGGCGATCCTTGCCGAGGCCAAGGTGACGGCGGAACGGATCGAGCGCGGTACGGCGCGGATACTGCGCGAGCACGAGGAGGAGCGCACGGAGGTGCGGGCCCATATGGCGCACGTACGCAACAGCCTGGCGGCGCTGATGGGCAAGGACCCGGAGGAGCTGGAGGACGAGCCGCTGGAGCCGGAGCCGGAGCCGGAGCCGCAGCCGCCCCAGCCGCGCCCGCAGCCGAAGGCCGAGTCCGACGCCCCGGCCGGGTCTGCGGCCAGGGCGTCGGCGGGGTCCCCGGCCGAGCCGGACCGCCGCGACCCCGACGGCAGTGACCCCGACAACGAGGACACCCTGGAAACCGAGCTCCCCCGGCTGGAGGGCTGAGCCGGGCGCGCCCTACGTCGCCACGGCGCCGTCCACGCCGTCCTTCCCGCCACCGCCACCGCCACCGTCTCCGTTCTCGTCCCCCTCGCCGTCCCGCTCCCGCTGCGTACCGGCCTCCGCATGCACCGGGAAGCGCCGGGGCGCCAGCAGGAGCAGGGCGAGCACGGCGAGGGCGGCGGCCGCGGCGGCGCCGAGGTAGACGTGGTCGACGGTGGCGGCGACGGCGCGCCGCAGATAGTCGGTGGCGCGGGCGCCGAGGGCTCCGGCGTGTTCCAGGGCGTGCGAGACGGCGTCGAGGCCGGCGGGCAGGCCGTGGCGGATGGCGGCCGGGGCGTGCGCGAGCCGGTCGTTGAGGGTGGCGTTGGCGACGGCGCCGAAGAGGGCCGCGCCGAGGGACTGGCCGACCTGGCGGCAGAAGAGGACGGAGGCGGTGGCGGTGCCGCGCTCGGCGTAGCCGACGGACGACTGGACGCCGATGATCAGCGGCAGCTGGAAGAGTCCGAGGGCGGCACCGAGCGCCAGCATGATCAGGGCGGGCTGCCAGGCGGCCCCTGGATAGGGCAGCAGGGGGAAGGCGAGCAGGACCAGCGCGGCCGCACCCATCCCGAGGAGGGCGCAGTTGCGCATGCCGATGCGGCGGTAGACGTGGCTGCTGAGGGCCGCCGAGACCGGCCAGCTCAGGGTCATCGCGGAGAGCACGAAGCCGGCGGCCGTCGGGCCCAGGCCCAGGACCGCCTGGGCGTAGGTGGGCAGGAAGACGGTCGGGGCGACCATCAGCAGGCCCAGCGCGCCGAAGGCGAGGTTGACGGCCGAGATGGTGCGGCGGCGCCAGACCCAGCCGGGGATGATCGGCTCGGCGGCGTGCCGCTCGATCACCACCGTGGCCGCCGCGCACACCGCCGTACCGGCAAGGAGCAGCAGCGACGGCGTGGAGAGCCAGGGCCAGGCGACGCCGCCCTGGACGAGCGCGGTCAGCAGCAGCCCGCCGGTGGCGAAGATGGCGAGCGCGCCGGGCCAGTCGATGCGGGGGCGGGCGGTGCGTCCGGGTGCCCCCTCCCGCCTGTCCTCGAAGAAGTACCTGGTGATCAGCCACAGGGCCACCGCCCCCACCGGCACATTGACCAGAAAGATCCACCGCCAGTCGGCATACGTGGCGAACAGCCCGCCCAGCGTGGGCCCGGCGACCGCGGCGGTGGCCCACACCGAGGAGAGCTTGGCCTGGATCTTGGGGCGTTCCTTCATCGGGTAGAGGTCGGCGGCGATGGTCTGGACGGTGCCCTGGAGGGCGCCGCCGCCCAGGCCCTGGAGCACCCGGAAGGCGATCAGGGAGGCCATGTTCCAGGCGGCCGCGCAGGCCAGCGAGCCGACGAGGAAGAGCACGATGCCGGCGATCAGGACGGTCTTGCGGCCGAGTGTGTCGGAGAGCTTGCCGTAGACGGGCAGGGTGACGGTGACGGCGAGGAGATAGCCGGAGAAGAGCCAGGAGAAGACGGCGAAGCCGCCGAGATCGCCGACGATCTGCGGGACGGCGGTGGCGATGATCGTGGAGTCGAGGGCGGCCAGTGCCATGGCGAGCATCAGGGCGGCGACGACGGGCCCGCGCCGGGGCCTTGTGGCGCCGCCCTGCGCTATGTCCGCATCGCTGTCACGGCCACTGCCCCTCGTGGTGCCGCTCACCGGTCCCTCCGCCCCTCTTCCGGCCGTTGCATGTAGCCCACACCCTTCCATGCGGGACCGGTGCGCGGAACGGGCTTCTCGGTACGCGGACGGCCGGTCCCGCTCGGGCGGTGGCCGGGTGACGGGCGGGAGGGGCGCGTAGCTCGTTGAGGGGCGGTGGTCGGGTGACGGGCGGGAGGGGCGCGTAGCTCGTTGAGGGGCGGTGGTCGGGTGACGGGCGGGAGGGGCGCGTAGCTCGTTGAGGGGCGGTGGTCGGGTGACGGGCGGGCGTATGGTGGGCAACCCCGGCCCGTACCCACGTGTCGGGCTGCTCGCGTTGTTCGGTGCGCGGTGATCGTCTGCGGTCTCCTGCGCTCTCGCCTCCTGGGACGGAAGCCTTTTCATGAGCCTGACTGGTCTGCTCGACGCCGTCGTCCGTGACCCGGCGCTCGCCGAAGCGGTGCAGGCCGCGGCCGACGGCCACCGGCCGCATGTGGACCTGGTGGGGCCGCCCGCCGCCCGTCCGTTCACCGTGGCGGCGCTGGCCCGTGAGTCGGGCCGTCCGGTGCTCGCGGTGACCGCCACCGGGCGTGAGGCCGAGGACCTGGCGGCGGCGCTGCGCACGCTGATGCCGGCCGGTGAGGACAATGCCGTCGTCGAGTACCCGTCCTGGGAGACCCTGCCGCACGAGCGGCTCTCGCCGCGCTCGGACACCGTCGGCCGCCGCCTGGCGGTGCTGCGCCGGCTCGCCCACCCACAGCCGGACGACCCGACGGCGGGCCCCGTCTCGGTCGTTGTCGCGCCCATTCGCTCCGTACTCCAGCCGCAGGTCAAGGGGCTGGGCGACCTGGAGCCGGTGAGCTTGCGGACGGGCCAGAGCGCCGACCTGGAGGAGATCGTCGACGGGCTGGCGGCGGCCGCGTACGCGCGCGTCGAACTGGTCGAGAAGCGCGGCGAGTTCGCGGTGCGCGGCGGCATCCTGGACGTTTTCCCGCCCACCGAGGAGCACCCCCTGCGGGTCGAGTTCTGGGGCGACGACGTCGAGGAGATCCGCTACTTCAAGGTTGCCGACCAGCGGTCATTGGAAGTCGCCGAGCACGGCCTGTGGGCGCCGCCGTGCCGCGAGCTGCTGCTGACCGACGAGGTACGCGAGCGGGCCGCGGCGCTCGCCGAGCTCCACCCGGAGCTGGGCGAACTGCTCGGCAAGATCGCCGAGGGGATCGCCGTCGAGGGCATGGAGTCGCTGGCTCCGGTCCTGGTGGACGACATGGAGCTGCTCCTGGACGTCCTGCCGAAGGGCAGCATGGCGGTGGTCTGCGACCCGGAGCGGGTACGGACCCGGGCCGCCGACCTGGTGGCGACCAGCCAGGAGTTCCTCCAGGCGTCCTGGGCGGCCAGTGCCGGGGGCGGCGAGGCGCCGATCGATGTGGGCGCGGCCTCCCTGTGGGGCATCGCGGACGTCCGGGACCGGGCCCGCGAGCTGGGCATGATGTGGTGGTCGGTCTCGCCGTTCGCCGCCGACGAGGAACTCCGGCTCAACGGCGACACCCTCAAGCTCGGCATGCACGCCCCGGAGACCTACCGCGGCGACACCCAGCGGGCGCTGTCCGACACCAAGCAGTGGCTCGCCGACGGCTGGCGCACGGTCTTCGTCACCGAGGGCCACGGCCCCGCGGCCCGTACGGTCGAGGTGCTCGGCGGCGAGGGCATCGCCGCCCGCCTGGACGGCGACCTGGGCCAGATCTCGCCCTCCGTCGTGCATGTCTCCTGCGGCTCGATCGACAACGGCTTCATCGACCCCGGCCTCAAAATTGCCGTCCTCACCGAAACCGACCTCTCCGGCCAGAAGGCGGCCGGCAAGGACGCGGCCCGGATGCCGGCCCGCCGCCGCAAGACCATCGATCCGCTGACCCTCCAGGCCGGCGACTTCATCGTCCATGAGCAGCACGGCGTCGGCCGCTACATCGAGATGGTGCAGCGCACCGTCCAGGGCGCCACCCGCGAGTACCTCCTCGTCGAGTACGCGCCCGCCAAGCGCGGCCAGCCCGGCGACCGCCTCTACATCCCCACCGACCAGCTCGAGCAGGTCACCAAATACGTGGGCGGCGAGGCCCCGACCCTGCACCGTCTGGGCGGCGCCGACTGGACCAAGACCAAGGCGCGCGCCAAGAAGGCCGTCAAGGAGATCGCCGCCGACCTCATCAAGCTCTACTCCGCCCGGATGGCGGCCCCCGGCCACGTCTTCGGCCCGGACACCCCCTGGCAGCGCGAGCTGGAGGATGCCTTCCCGTACGCGGAGACCCCCGACCAGCTCACCACCATCGCCGAGGTCAAGGAGGACATGGAGAAGTCGGTCCCGATGGACCGTCTGATCTGCGGCGACGTCGGCTACGGCAAGACCGAGATCGCGGTCCGCGCCGCCTTCAAGGCCGTCCAGGACGGCAAGCAGGTCGCCGTCCTAGTCCCGACGACCCTCCTTGTCCAGCAGCACCACGGCACCTTCACCGAGCGCTACGGCCAGTTCCCGGTCAACGTCAGGGCGCTGTCCCGCTTCCAGACCGACACCGAGGCCAAGGCGACCCTGGAGGGCCTGCGGGAAGGCTCGGTCGACCTCGTCATCGGCACCCACCGCCTGTTCTCCGCCGAGACCAAGTTCAAGGACCTGGGCCTGGTCATCGTCGACGAGGAGCAGCGGTTCGGCGTCGAGCACAAGGAACAGCTGAAGAAGCTCCGCGCCAACGTGGACGTGCTGACCATGTCCGCCACCCCCATCCCTCGCACCCTGGAGATGGCGGTCACGGGCATCCGCGAGATGTCCACGATCACGACACCCCCCGAGGAGCGCCACCCGGTCCTGACCTTCGTCGGCCCCTACGAGCAGAAGCAGATCGGCGCCGCCATCCGCCGTGAACTCCTGCGCGAGGGCCAGGTCTTCTACATCCACAACCGCGTCGAGTCCATCGACCGCGCCGCCGCCCGGCTGCGCGAGATCGTCCCCGAGGCCCGCATCCAGACCGCCCACGGCCAGATGGGCGAGTCCCAGCTGGAGCAGGTCGTCGTCGACTTCTGGGAGAAGAAGTTCGACGTCCTGGTCTCGACGACGATCGTCGAATCGGGCATCGACATCTCCAACGCCAACACCCTCATCGTCGAGCGCGGCGACAACTTCGGCCTCTCCCAGCTCCACCAGCTGCGCGGCCGCGTCGGCCGGGGCCGCGACCGCGGCTACGCCTACTTCCTCTACCCGCCGGAGAAGCCGCTCACTGAGACCGCGCACGAGCGGCTGGCGACGATCGCCCAGCACACCGAGATGGGCGCGGGCATGTACGTCGCCATGAAGGACCTCGAGATCCGCGGTGCCGGAAACCTCCTCGGCGGCGAACAGTCCGGCCATATCGCGGGCGTCGGCTTCGACCTGTACGTACGGATGGTGGGCGAGGCGGTCGCCGACTACCGCGCCTCGCTGGAGGGCGGCGTCGAGGAGGAGCCCCCGCTCGAGGTCAAGATCGAACTTCCGGTGGACGCGCACGTCCCGCACGACTACGCGCCCGGCGAGCGCCTGCGCCTGCAGGCCTACCGCGCCATCGCCGCCGCCTCCACCGAGGAGGACATCGCCGCGGTCCGCGAGGAACTGACCGACCGCTACGGCAAGCTGCCCGAGCCGGTCGAGAACCTGCTCCTGGTCGCCGGGCTGCGGATGCTCGCCCGCTCCTGCGGCGTCTCGGACATCACCCTCCAGGGCTCCAACGTCCGCTTCGGCCCGGTGGAGCTGAGGGAATCGCAGGAGCTGCGCCTCAAGCGGCTGCATCCCCGCACGGTCCTCAAGCCGGCCACCAAGCAGGTCCTCGTACCCCGCCCGACGACGGGCAGGATCGGCGGCAAGCCGCTGGTGGGGCGGGAACTGCTGGCGTGGGTGGGGGAGTTCCTGACGACGATTCCCGGGTCGTGACCTCCTCCCTCACATGAATGTGGGGGATTCTCTCCCTGGCGCCCGTGGTGACGGTTTGCCTTGAGGTGGGTTCCTGGTTCCTCCCCACCTTGAGGTGGGGGTTGTGCGCTGTGCCGGGACGGATCCCGGTCTTACGTGCGCTCCGCAGGCTTATACCCGCGCCGTTACCGGTGCGGGGCCCCCGGACCGGAGGTGGGTGGTGCGCCCGCTGCCGGTCACGGTTCTTCGAGCCTTTGGCCTTGCGGGACAGGCGGCGCTGCTCACGGCGGAGTTTCTTCTCGGCCCTGCGCAGGAACGGCGGGGACCTGATCCGGGAGCCGTCCGCCATGACGGCGAAGTGGGTGAGGCCGAGGTCGATGCCCTGGTCGGTGTCGAGTGGGGGCAGGATCTCGTCCGCCGGGTCGGTCTCCACCACGAAGCTCGCGAAGTACCGGCCGGCCGCATCCTTGATCACCGTCACCGTGGACGGTACCGACGGCAGGGCCCGCGACCAGCGCGCCCGCACCGGGCCGATCTTCGGGAGGTTCAGCTTCCCGTCCGCAGTGACCGACCAGCGGGCGTGGGCGGTGAACCGCACTGCCTGCCGAGTACCCCTCTTCGATGTCATCCGCGGCTCGCGGGTCTTCGTTCCCTTGCGGCGGCCTGGGTGCCTTTCACACTGGCGAAGAAGTTGGTGTGCGCCACATCCAGGTCCCGCAGGGCCTGCTGCCGTACCACGGCGGACACCTCACCCAGCCACGCCCGCTCCGGTGTCTTCTTCGCCTCGGTGATGCATCGCTTCGACAGCTCCGCCGACCCCGGATACGGCATGCCCGCCGCAGGGGCATCCTGCCGCGCCCGAAGACAGTCGTTGAACACCACCCGCGCACAGCCGAACGCCCGGTTCCACGCCATGCGCTGTCCGGGGCCCGGCTCGATGCGGAAGGCGTAACGAAGCTGCACAACCGCGCCCGTACGACCGTTCGCCCGGGTCGCATACCCACAGACCAGCACCGGCAGATAATCGCCCCCTACCGCCCGTACTTGCGACTTCCGTGACGAAGCACCGTCACCACGTGATCACCAGTGCCCAGCTGAGACATACGGAAGAGGTCATGTGTACCTATCGGTGAACCTCCCGCCCGTTCGCCGGGTCCACAGGTGCAGCCCCGCGACCGACCGTCCACCTGTGCATCTTGGTTCCCGGTAGCCGTGGGCCCGGCCCTCAGCTCGCGGACGTCCGGTGGAACACCAGCAGGCCCCCGGCGTCGCCCAGCATGACGTACGTGGACCCGGGGTGGCGGGCGGCCGTGTCGGCGAGGGCCTGGCGGGGCGTGCGGTCGGTGGGGCGCTGGACGGCTATGTAGTCGGGGGAGATGCCGCGGGTGTCGCCCAGCCAGAAGACGCGGGTGCGGCCGGTGAGGCGGCTGATCGGCCGGATGTCGGCCTCCACGCTCGCGCCGTCGGGTATGCGCGCCAGCAGTCGCTCGGCGGCGGGCACGTCCGGCGGTATGCGGTAGGTGGCGGACTCGGTGAGCCGGGACAGCGGCAGCGTGGTGGTCAGCGCGAGCGCGGCGGCCGCTACGGCGGCCGGCAGATGGTGGGCGTACGCGCGCACCCAGGGGCGGGCGGAGACGCGGGCGCGCGGCAGGGCGTCGACCAGGGCGAGGAAAACCACCGGCATCAGGACGGCGTTGTAGTGCCAGTCGATGCCCCAGTAGTGCGGATCGTGCGAGAGGAACCGCCAGCCGAGGGTCGGCAGCGCGACCAGCAGGAGCGGGGAGCGCAGGGCGAGCAGCCCGGTGGTGGGGAGCAGGACCCAGAGCGTGGTGTGGAGGGCGGTGCCCAGGGGGATGCCGGGGGCCGCGCCGCCGTCGGCGCCGAGTTTGCTCCAGTAGTCGTACGAGCCGGAGCCGTTGAAGCCGGGGATGATCACGCCGAAGGTCAGCGCGGCGGCGGTGAGCCCGAAGACGACCAGGGCGACGGGCAGGGGCGCGGCCCGGCGCGTCCGGATCAGGACGAGCGCGCCGATCGCGGCGGCGGTGACCCCCAGGTCCTCCTTGACCAGCACCAGGGGCGCGGCCCAGCACACCGCCGCGGTCCAGCGCCCGCGCAGCACCGCTTCGAGGGCGAAGGCGAGCAGCGGCAGCGCAAAGGCTATTTCGTGGAAGTCGAAGTCGATGGCCTTCTGCACGCCCCAGGACAGGCCGTAGGCGAAGCCGACGGCCAGGCCGGGCAGCCGCCCCAGATGCCGGGCGGCGGCGCGGGTGACCGGGAACACGGACAGCGCGAACAGCGCGGCCTGCGCGAGGAGGAGGTTGAGCGGGGAGGGGAACAGCCGGTAGAGGGGGGCGAGGACGACCAGGACGGGGCTGAAGTGGTCGCCGAGGACGTTGGTGCCGGGCCCCTTGAGGTCGACGACCGGCGCCTGGAGATGGGCGTAGCCCCGTATCGCCTGCTCGAAAATGCCCAGGTCCCAGGACGAGTTGGACATCGTCAGGAAGCGGAAGACGGACAGCACGGCGAACGCGACGAAGAAGAACGCGGCGGTCCAGTACGGATCGAGGCGGGGCGCGCCCAGCCGGTGCGCGGTACGCCGCAGGCGCCGTAGGGAAGGGCGCAGGTGACCGGCGGCGGCGCGCGGTGCGTCGGTGGTCGCGGGGTCGGTGGCGGCGGCCTCGGGCGGGGGCCCGCTGTCGCCCGTGGCCGTTGCTGCGGCCGTGTCCATGGGGGTCCTCACTCTCGATTTCCGAAAAGATACTCGAAGCGGCGAACCGGACCGGACCGGGCGCCCACGCCGACGCCCACGCCCCGGATTGGACCCCGCCGTGCTACCCACCGCCCACCGCGCCCCGCTCCCCCCGGCTCCGGCCACCGCCACCGCGCCGGCCGCTCTGCTGACCCTCACCGGCTGCCTCCCCGGACAAACGCGCGGCGGCGGCGCGGTGCGCGGGCGGCGGGTGGGCGTCGGTGTCCTGGCCGGTGCTCTGGCGGCGGCGGTGCTCACCGGTTGCACGGGCGGGCCGACGGCCGACGGCACCGGGCCCGCCACGGGTACGTCGGGCGGCCACGGCGTCAGCCCGCTGAAGAATCCCGACGGCACGAAACGGGGCCTTGCCCCGATCACGGCGGAGTCCGACAAGGCGGCGGCGCGGCAGCTCATCGCGAAGGTGCGGACCGCCGGCCGGGGACCGAGGACCGGGTACGCCCGGGACAGGTTCGGCTACGCCTGGATGGACACGGCCGACGGGGTCCCACTGGCACGGAACGGGTGCGACACCCGAAACGATCTTCTCCGGCGCGATGGCCGGAACCTCCGCTTCCGCGCCGGCTCCGACTGCGTGGCCCTCGCCATGACCCTCCACGACCCGTACACCGGGAAGACCATCGAGTGGCGCAAGGAGAAGGCCGCCGAGGTACAGATAGATCACGTGGTGCCGCTGTCGTACAGCTGGCAGATGGGCTCGTCCCGCTGGCCGGTGAGCAAGCGCAAGCAGCTCGCCAACGACGTGCTCAATCTGATCCCGGTCCAGGGGCGGGCCAACTCCGCCAAAAGCGATGCGGGGCCCGCGTCCTGGCTGCCGCCGGACCAGCAGATCCGGTGCGCCTACGCGGTCCGGTTCGCCCAGGTCGCCCTCAAGTACGGGATGCCGGCCACTGCGCCGGACAAGCAGATGATGCTGCGCCAGTGCGGCGGCTGACGCGCGGCACGGGTGACCGGCCGAGCCGGTGAGGCACCCGCCCCACGGACAGCAGTCGGCCCGGAACCGCGGG
>NZ_JBEZJZ010000037.1:0-65332 GCF_040651455.1 Streptomyces sp. NPDC048483 | reverse complement strand
CTCCCTGCGCGCCCAGGGCGACGGCAGCCTCGACCACTCCGCCCTCCTGCGCGGCGTCGAGCGCCTCTCCGGCCACACCATCGAAGGCTGACACCCTTCGGGATCTGGATTTCCCAGGTCCCGGACCCCAAGTTTCCGGGCGGCGGCCGCGCTGACACCTGTCCTGTCGCGCCCAGGCGCGGCCGTCTCCCGGAACACCCCACGCACCACCCCCCGCAACACCCCCCGCTTTATTTCAACAAACTGTTGACGTTTGGTCGGAGCAGTTCTTACGCTCCGACATGCGGAAGACAATTCCGCGCTCTCGTACGGAAGGTCACCATGTCGAAGCCCACGCTGACGACCGAGTCCGGCGCCCCGGTCGCCGACAACCAGAACTCCGCCACCGCCGGCGTCGGCGGCCCGATCGTCCTCCAGGACCAGCACCTGCTGGAGAAGCTCGCGCGCTTCAACCGCGAGCGCATCCCGGAGCGCGTCGTGCACGCCCGTGGCTCCGGCGCATACGGCTACTTCGAGGTGACCGACGACGTCACTGGTTTCACCCGCGCCGACTTCCTGAACACCGTCGGCAAGCGGACCGAGACCTTCATCCGCTTCTCGACCGTCGCCGACAACCTGGGCGGCCCGGACGCGGCCCGCGACCCGCGCGGCTTCGCCCTGAAGTTCTACACCGAAGAGGGCAACTACGACCTCGTCGGCAACAACACCCCGGTGTTCTTCATTAAGGACCCGATCAAGTTCCCCGACTTCATCCACTCCCAGAAGCGCGACCCCTTCACGGGCAAGCAGGAGCCGGACAACGTCTGGGACTTCTGGGCGCACGCCCCCGAGGCCACCCACCAGATCACCTGGCTCATGGGCGACCGCGGCATCCCGGCCTCCTACCGCCACATGAACGGCTACGGCTCGCACACCTACCAGTGGACGAACGCCCAGGGCGAGGCCTTCTTCGTCAAGTACCACTTCAAGACGAACCAGGGCATCCGCTCCCTGAGCAGCGAGCAGGGCGCCGAGCTGGCGGGCAAGGACCCCAACAGCCACCAGACCGACCTGCTGCAGTCCATCGAGCGGGGCGTGTACCCCTCCTGGACCCTGTACGTGCAGATCATGCCGGCGGCCGAGGCGGCGAACTACCGCTTCAACCCGTTCGACCTGACCAAGGTGTGGCCGCACAGCGACTACCCGCTGCAGCGGGTCGGCCGCCTGGTCCTGGACCGTAACCCGGACAACGTCTTCGCCGAGGTCGAGCAGTCGGCCTTCTCGCCGAACAACTTCGTGCCCGGCATCGGCCCGTCCCCGGACAAGATGCTCCAGGGCCGGCTGTTCGCCTACGCCGACGCGCACCGCTACCGCCTGGGCGTCAACCACACCCAGCTGCCGGTGAACGCCCCCAAGGCGACCCAGGCCAACAACTACGGCCGGGACGGCCTCATGGCGGCCAACGGTTACGACCGGCACGCCAAGAACTACGAGCCGAACTCCTACGACGGCCCGGCGCAGACGAACGAGGCGCTCTCCGCCCCGCTCGCCATCTCGGGCTACACCGGCACCCACGAGGCCCCGGCGCACACCAAGGACGACGACTTCTTCCAGGCCGGTGAGCTCTACCGCCTGATGTCCGAGGACGAGAAGAAGCGCCTGGTGGACAACATCGCCGGTGGTCTCTCCCAGGTCGGCCGCGACGATGTGATCGAGAAGAACCTCGCCCACTTCCACGCCGCCGACCAGGACTACGGCAAGCGTGTCGAGGCCAAGGTCCGCGAGCTGCGCGAGGACTGACGGGAGGTCAGTCTCCTTGCGCATCCGTACCGGTCGGCCCGTTGAGGGGTGGTCGACCGGTACGGAGAGGTAGCGCGGTGCTCCGCGGCACCCGGGGAATTACCAGTGCGGTGGCAGTGCTCGCCCGATAGGGAAGGGCGAGCCGCTCCCCGGCCGCGGAGCCCGCCTCCTGCCTCCCGCCCACAGCCTCCGTCCTGTGGGCCCCAGACTCCGTCCGGTGGTGCGATGTCCTGTCGCGCCCAATCTCGTATCACCGGACGGGAACCACCCACGAAGGGCCCGGAATCCGTACGGTCACGGATTCCGGGCCCTTCGTGCGTTCCTCACAGGCCCCTGAAGGCGGGGGTCTCCCACCCGAAGGTTGCTGTCCGCCCCGAACCGGCCCCTTTCGGAGCATCGGGAAAATACCCTGGGGACGACGGCGACAGCACCGTCCTGGCTGCCGCCCCGCCCGAAGTGCCAGGAGCCCAAATGGCCGACAGCGTGCCGGTGCGGTGCCCTACGTGCCGCCGCGAGAATGCCTTCACCCCGCCCACCTTCCCGTGCGCCTGCGGCGCGCCGCTGACGATGCCCGTACTGCGCGGCGGGGTCCCCGTGGAGATACTCCACCGCACCTGGCAGGCCTCCTGGGTGGAGGTCCGCTGCGAGGTCTGCGGACGGCTGGACGAGTGGCCGGCGCCGGAGTCGGGGTGTGCCTGCGGCACGGTCGTCCGGGTGCCCGTGGTCCCCGCGCCCGGCCCGTCCCCGTCCTCCCTCACACTCCCGGACGCCGGCACACCCGCCGCCCGTTCGACGGCCCCGCCTGGCGCCCGCCCCGCCGTGCTGCGGCCCGCGTTCCGCCCCGTCACCATCCGTACGGCCCGCGACTGCGTCACCGCCGCCGCGCAGTACCTCAAATGGCTGGGCTTCACGGACGTCTCGCGCGCCCAGGAACGCACCGCCGCCGGCGTGGACCTGCGGGGCACCGGTGTGGTGGCCCAGGTCGACCCGACGACCCGGTCCACCAAGCTCCGCGAGATCGAATGCGTCTGGCTCAACGGCCTCAACGACTCGGCCATAGCCGTCTTCTTCTCCCTGGCCGGCTACGCCCGCGACGCCCGCGCCCGCGCCGACGAACTGCACCTCCCGCTGTTCGTCATGGACCTCACCGGCACCCCGCAGCCGGTCAACGATCCCGCCGACGAGCTGATCAAGTACGGCGCCACGGGACGCTGACACCGGCCACCGGCCGCCGGAGGGCGTCGGCCGAGGGCGAGCCGGGCGCGGCGTGGAAGATCACCACCCGCTGCCCGGCGTCGTCCTCCGCCGCCGAAATCCCTTCGCCGGGCGCGGCGCCTTCGGTGACACTGGCCGGGTGAACATCGACATCCCGGATGTGTCCGAACTCTTCCTCCTCCGCGACATCGAGCGGGCCGCCGGGGAGGCGTTCCGCCCGCTCGGTATGGCGGAGGTAGCGGACGACGAACCCCCGAGCCTCATGGACCTGATGCAGTACCAAGGAGCGCGGCGGCTGCTGGCCGCGTACGGGGAACCGGGACGCAACGGCAGGCCGGCGCCGCCGATCGGCTATCTGGTCTGGGAGCCGGTCGACGACTGTGTGCACATCGAGCAGGTCTCGGTGCATCCGGACCATGCCCGCCGCGGCGTCGGGCGGGCGCTGATCGACCGGGCCGAGGACGACTGGCGCGGCACGGCGGTGACCCTGACCACCTTCGCCGAGGTGCCGTGGAACGCGCCGTACTACGAGCGGCTCGGGTTCCGGGTGCTCGCCGACGACGAACTCACCCCCGGCCTGCGGGAGATCCGCGCCAACGAGGCGCGGCGGGGCCTGGACCGCTGGCCGCGGGTGTGTATGCGGCGCCCTGGCGGCGCGCGGCCCCGGTGTGGCGAGTAGTCGGGCCTCGGCCGGGGGCCGGACGAAGGCGGGTGCGGGAGATACTGCATAGATGATCGACGCGAACGCGCTCCGGACCGTCTGTCTGGGCCTCAACGGCGCGACCGAGGAATTCCCGTTCCCCCGTCACCCGGACGTGGCGACCTTCAAGGTCGGCGGCAAGATCTTTGCGCTGACGACGCTGGAGGCCTCCCCGCTCACCGTAAGCCTCAAGTGCGACCCGGAACTGGCCGAGCGGCTGCGCGCGGCACACCCGGAGGTGGTGCCCGGCTATCACCTCAACAAGCGCCACTGGAACACCGTTTCCCTGGCCGGCGGCCTCCCCGACCGGCTGGTCCTCGACATGATCGAGGACTCCTACGACCTGATCGTCGCCTCCCTGCCGCGCGCCCAGCGGCTCCTCCTGGACTGGCCGGGGGAGGGCAAGCGCTGACTCCCTCGCGCGTGCGGCCGCGGCGCCGGTCGAGGGCGTCGCGCCGTGCGAGGGGGAAAGCGGCGAGCAATCGCCGCCTTCCCCCGACCGGTCGGGGCCCTGGGTAGGGACCTAGCGCACGCCGCCCCGCGCGGTGACGGGGGCGAGCGTGTTGAGCTTGCCGTTCACACTGCCGTTGCCGGCGTACTCGGCGGTGTAGCCGCCCAGCACCGCAGCGGTGGTGGACACCGGCCGCGCCGCGTCGCAGGAGGCGCGGCCGGCGGTGTTGGTCCTGGCCACGCACAGCACCTTGCCCGCGCGGTCCTTGAAGGTGACGGTCGCGTTCCAGATGGCGTCCTGCGGGCCGTCGTTGCGGTCCCGGACCAGGGTGGCGTTCAGGCCGGTGAGCTTTGCCGCCGTAAGGGACTGCGGGGACAGCCGGGCGCGGCCCGCGGTCAGCCGGGTGCCCATCTCGGGGACCTTGGCGGCCGGGCCGCACAGACCGCGCGTCCAGTCGAAGTAGGCGCCGGGAGCGCAGTTCACGCGCTCCTGCTGGACCGCCGCGCCGTCGGTGGACGGGTTGCAGCGGTAGAAGGCGGCGGCGTTGTCGGCGTCGATCGCCAGCAGGTCCCGGGGCTGGTGAGCGTCCGGTGCGCGCCCGGCGGCGCTCTGGCAGCCGGCGGTGAACACCTCGGTGTCGTAGCCACCGTACTGGTCGGGGCCGACGGCGGAGGCGGGGGCGGCGAAGGCCCCCAGAGAAGCAACCACGGCAGCCGCTGCGGTCGCCCAACGAGCAATACGTGTCATGGAGTTCCGTTCTCCTGGTGGTGGGGGGATGGGACATGGGGGGATGGGGCATTTCTGGCGCGAAGAGGCCTGCCCCTGGCCTGAATTCTGTCATGATCGCGCCGACCGCACCCTACGGGGCGCGCTCCCCATAGGGTGCGTGTGCGAAGGAAACAAGCCAGGTCAGCGCGGACAGGCCCTAGGCTGCCCGCATGCGAATATCCCGCCAGGCGGCGCGCGTTGCCGTGCTCGATCCCGACGGTTCGGTCTTTCTCTTCCGGTACGACAACGAAGAGGTCGGCGTCCACTGGGCACTGCCCGGCGGAGGACTGGACCACGGCGAGTCCCCGCGCGAGGGCGCCCGGCGCGAACTCCGCGAGGAAACCGGCTGGACCGACCTGGAGCCGGGCCCGCTGCTGTGCACCTGGGAACACGACTTCACCCTCCCCACCGGCGTCCGCGTACGCCAGCACGAGCACATCCACCTCGCGCACGGGCAGCACCAGGAGCCGGCCGACGGCCTGGCCGCCGCGCACGCCGACGACAAGATCCTGCACGGCCGCTGGTGGACCCCCGCCGAACTGGCCGACTCCCCCGACCCGCTCTGGCCGCCCCAGCTCCCCGCCCTGCTCGCGGCCGTACGCGGGGCGAACGGCGCGGCCCCGGACCCGGTCGCCCTGGGATACGTACCGAACGCGGCGCCGCCGCCACCCGAGGTGCTGTGGTCCCATGGCGCCACCCTCGCCGCCTGGTCCGCCGGGCAAAGACTCCCGGTGCACAACTACCAGGTGGACGACGCCGGTCTGCACTCCGCGGACGTCGGCAACGGCTGGTGGTCGCTGACCTGGGTCGAGGGCGGACGCGCGGTGCTCTACGGGATCGACAACGACTACAGCGAGACCATCGCGCAGGACCCGCCCGTCGATCTGCTGGCCGACGGACCGGCGTGGCTGCCCTGGGAGTGGCTGACCGCCCTCGTCCACGGCGAGGAGTCCCTCGGCTTCGTCTACTGGTGGGCGGACGGGGCGTGGGGACGTGCCCCGTATTCCGACGAGGTGCCGGACGACGGCATCGGCAGCATGGTCCCGGACGGCGACGGCGAGGTGCGGGCCGTTCTCGAGGCGCTGGAGGAGGACGGCGTCGATGCGGCGGAACTGGCGCGCAAGGGGACACCGGAGGCGCGGGCGGCCGCCGCGCGCACCGTCCGCCGGCCGCAGCTGCCGGCCGGCCACGGGGAGCCGCCGGGCCGGCGGGTGCCGTGCGATCTGCCGGAGCAGTATGCGGGAGTGCTCGCCGTCGCCCTGCGCGCGACCGCGGAACTGCCGCGCCCGGCGCCCGCCGCGAGCCCCGCCCTGGAGCGGCTGACGGCATGGATGCGCGCCAACCTCCCCTGGAACGACGGGTGTTGTCTGCTCGCTGCGAGCTTCGTCGACGGTGCCGACCCCGGCAACCTGTCCCGCGCCGACGGCTTCCACGACGAGCGGGGCAAACGGCTCGGCGACGAGGTGTGCGGCCTGCTCGGTGATCTGCGGCGGACCGACGCGGATGCCGACACCGCGGCCGGTCGCTGGATGTACCTGCGGGTGCAGATCACCGCCGGCGCCGACCCCGCCGACCCCGCCGACAGCGACCCCGTCACCGTCGACCGGGCCCATGACCACCTGCCCGGCTGGTGGCGTGCCCGCTACGGCGGCTACCAGGCCCGGCCGGAGACCCTGGCACGCGAGATGGCATCCCGCGCGCCCCACTGGCGCCCGGCCTGGGCCCGGCTCCTGGACGAGGACATCCCCGGCAACGGCGCCCCCGCGGAACTCTGCCGTCCTGCTACCGCACCGCCCCCGGCCCCTTCGCCAGCCGCTCCCGCAGCTCCACCTTGCGGACCTTCCCGCTGACGGTCATCGGGAACGCCTCGACGATCTCGAGATGGCGCGGCACCTTGTAGTGCGCGAGCCGGGTGCGGCAGTAGCGGGCCAGCTCATCGCGGGTGAGCGGGTCTTCGGGGTCGCGGAGGATGACGCAGGCGGCGATCTCCTCGCCGTACTTCTCGTCCGGGACGCCGACGACCTGTACGTCGGCGATTTTGGGATGGGAGTAGAGGAACTCCTCGATCTCGCGGGGGTAGACGTTCTCGCCGCCCCTGATGATCATGTCCTTGATCCGGCCGACGATCCGTACGTACCCGTCGTCGTTCATCACCGCGAGATCGCCGGTGTGCATCCAGCGGGCCGCATCGATGACCTCGGCGGTGCGCTCGGGTTCCTCCCAGTAGCCGAGCATCACGCTGTAGCCGCGGGTGCACAGCTCGCCCGGCGTGCCCCGCGGCACGGTCACCCCGCTCGCCGGATCGACGACCTTGACCTCGATGTGCGGCAGCACCCGGCCGACGGTCGCGGTGCGGTGCCCGAGGTCGTCGTCGCGGCGGGTCTGGGTGGAGACCGGGGAGGTCTCGGTCATGCCGTAACAGATGGAGACCTCGGCCATGTGCATCTCCGCGACGACCCGTTTCATCACCTCCTCCGGGCAGGGCGAGCCCGCCATGATCCCGGTACGCAGCGAGGACAGGTCGTAGGTGGCGAAGTCGGGGTGGTTGAGCTCGGCGATGAACATAGTGGGGACGCCGTAGAGAGAGGTGCAGCGTTCGTCCTGGACGGCCTGGAGGGTGGCGGCGGCGTCGAAGGCGGGGGCCGGGATGACGATGCAGGCGCCGTGCGAGGTGGCGCCCAGGTTGCCCATGACCATGCCGAAGCAGTGGTAGAAGGGGACGGGGAGACACACCCGGTCGTGTTCGGTGTAGCCGATCGTTTCGCCCACCCAGTAGCCGTTGTTGAGGATGTTGTGGTGGGAGAGGGTGGCGCCCTTGGGGAAGCCGGTGGTGCCGGAGGTGTACTGGATGTTGACCGGGTCGTCGGCGGTCAGGGTCTGCGCGCATTCGGCGAGCCGGGCGGCCGGGACGGCGGCGCCGGTGGCCAGCAGGCCGCCCCAGGACGTCGGGTCGCCGATATAGATGACGTCGCGCAGCGCCGGGCAGTCGGCCCGTACCTGCTCGATCATCCGCCGGTAGTCACTCGTCCTGTGCTGGACCGCGGAGACCAGGACGCCGATACCCGCCTGCCGCAGGACATACGCCAACTCATGGACGCGATAAGCCGGGTTGACGTTCACCAGAATGGCGCCGACCTTGGCCGTGGCGTACTGGACCAGGACCCACTCGGCGCAGTTCGGGGACCAGATACCGACCCGGTCCCCCTTGCCGACCCCCTTGGCGAGCAGGCCGAGCGCCACCTCGTCCACCGCGCGCCCCAGTTCGGCGTACGTCCAGCGGCGGCCGCTCGCCACCTCGACCAGCGCCTCGCGGTCACCGAAGCGCGCGATGGTACGGGCGAGATCGGCGCCGATCGTACGGCCGAGCAGGGGCAGCTCGGCGGCCCCGCTCGCGTACGAGAGCTCCGGCTGATGTGATGCCGCTGTCTCCTGCAGACTGCTCATCGGTGATTCTCCTCGGACGATCGGGGGCCTCCGGCCATGGTGCAGTCTCGCGCCACACCCTCTCTCATCCCTCACGGTGCACCCGCACATTCCCGGTTCCTTCCCGTGTTCGGAGCCGCGCGGGATCATTGACGAAGCGTCGACGGTCCGCTGACTGCGGGGAACGCCTGTTGCACCGCGGCGATCCAGGCATCTACCTCGTCGTGGGAGGTCCGGATGGCGCTGATCAGCTCTTCGATGACATCCAGCTTCGGCTCGCGGACATTCCTGTGGAGCTGCTCCATCGACACCTCTTGGTACGGCACGCTCAACTGCCACCAGAACCGCATGAGAGAGCGGCACTCTTGCTGCTCCTGGTCGTCCGCCAGCCGGTCATGGATCACTGCCTGGACACGCCGTCGCTGATCGACGTCACGAAAGCCCTCGCTGAGGTCCGTCAAAGTCACGGTCGGAACCTACCCCCGCACGCCGGCCACTCGTCGCGGAGGTGCTCGGCCACGTGGTCGCGTACGTCGTCGCGGACGGCTTCGGCGTCCCGCTTGGCGCGGCTCAACGGGTGCATCATGCCGTCCCGGACACCGGCCGTCCTACCCGTCGGCGGGGATCAAGGTGCGCACGCGGCACCGGCGTTGACGCAATCAAGGTCGCACGGCCGGAAAACCGTCCGCCGGCGTGTTCGGCATTCGGCATCTGCCATCGACACAGAGGGAGTGGCGAGAAGCTACGCGACCTGCGAAGGACCGTGATCGGCAAGTCCGTTGAGGACTGAGGGACGGTTGAGAGGGCCGAGCAAGGGCCGGAGTCGGACACAGGATCCGACCACCCATCTCCGCTGCTGAAGCAAGCAGCGTTCTTCACCGAGTCCGTTATGCATACTCCCACCATGACGCCTTTTCCGTCATCCTCGCCTCAGCGGGTTTGAAATGGCAGCCGTCACTCGATTGCGCCCTCCTGCTATGGATCTATTGTCGCCTCCCGACAGCCCTGCATATCGTGAGGGCCGTTGCGCGAATCGATGAGGCAGTTAATGGATTCGCGTATCCGTAAATGCCGCAGCCTGCGAGACGAGAGGAAGAAATAATGTCCGAGGACCTCAAGAACCATAAGTTCCACGCCCTCTTCCAGCTGTTCGACACGACCGGTCAGGGATATCTCACGCAGGACGGGTTCCGCCTTTTCACCGACGCGGTGACGGGGCTGGTACCGAGCGACGACATCGAGAACGCGGCAGCGATGCGGCAGGCATTTGAGAGGTGGTGGGGGCTGCTTCTGCCGTCCGCCGACACCGACGGTGACGGGCGGATCGACCGGCAGGAATTCGTCAGCGCCATGCGGTCCCGTGTCATTTCTCCGGGAAATCTGGAGGCGGCCGTACTGGAAATCGCCGATTCTTTGATGCGGGCCTGGGACACAAACAAGGACGGGGTTCTGAGCAAGGACGAGTATCTCCGCATCTGCACCCAGGTCGGTCTCGATGCCGCACTTTCCAGCGACGCATTCAGCAGGCTCGACAGGGATGGCGACGGCGTCATCAGCCACGACGAGTTTCGTACCGCGGTGACGGAGTTCTATCTGAGCGATGACGAAACCGCGCCGGGAAACTGGCTGCTGGGGCCATTGCTGTCGGCCGGCCAGTAGAGATCCCCGTCCGACTTCTCGTGAGGCACCCGCCGGATATCCCCGGCGGGTGCCCGCAAGCGGCCTCGCGTACGGGGCCGCGGTCAGTTGACTCCCCGGTCGAGGTCGGACCAGTACGGCCGGCGGAGCTTGAACTTCTGGATCTTGCCGGTGGCCGTGCGGGGGATGGCGTCGCGGAACTCGACGGACGTGGGTGCCTTGTAGCCCGCCATGCGCTGCTTGCAGTGGGCGATGATGTCGGACTCCAGCGCCGTGGCTCCCTCGGCGAGGACCACAAGGGCCTTGACCGTCTCGCCCCACTTCTCGTGCGGCACCCCGATGACGGCGACCTCGGCGACCGCCGGGTGACTGAAGATCGTGTCCTCCACCTCGATCGACGACACGTTCTCGCCCCCGGTGATGATCACGTCCTTCTTCCGGTCCGAGATCGTCAAGTGGCCGTCTGCGTCATCGATGGTGCCGCCGTCGCCCGTGTGGAACCAGCCTTCCTCAAGGGCCTCCGATGTCTCCTCCGGCTTGTCCCAGTAGCCGTCGAGCACCGTGTTCGAGCGGGCCAGGACCTCGCCGGACCCGGAGACCTTCAGCTTGACCCCGAGTGCGGGCAGCCCCGCGCGGGACAGTTTGCGCGCCCGCTCCTCGGCGGGCAGTTCCGCGTCGGCGGGCCGGGTCCGGTTGAAGGTGAGCAGCGGCGAGGTCTCGGTCAGGCCGTAGATCTGGGTGAACTCCCAGCCCAGTTCCTCTCCCACGCGCTGGATCGTCCTGCTCGGCGGCGGGGCTCCCGCGCAGACGATCCGCACGCGATCGCGTCCCGGGATCTCGCCGTCCCACTTCGCCGCCGCGTCCAGCACCGCGTTCCATACCGCGGGCGCACCGCACATGAGCGTGACGCCGTGTTCTTCGACGCGGCGGAGGATTTCCGCGCCGTCGACCTTGCGCAGCACCACCTGTTTGACGCCGAGTCCGGCCATCACGTACGGCATTCCCCAGCCGTTGCAGTGGAACATCGGCAGCGTGTGCAGGTAGACGTCGCGCTCCCACACGCGCGTGTGCAGACCGAAGGTCAGGCCGTTGACCCAGATGTTGCGGTGGGTCAGCTCTACGCCCTTGGGCCGGGCCGTTGTTCCCGACGTGTAGTTGATCGTGGCGGTGGCGTCCTCGTCCGGGTTCGACCACGGGCGCGGCTCGACGCCGAACCGCATCAGCCCGGTCTCGGTCTGCTCGCCGAGAACGAACCGGTGGCGTGCCGTGACGCCGGACAGCGCGTCATCCAGTTCCGGGTCGATGAGCAGGACCGAGGCGCCGCTCTGCTGCACCACGTATGCGACCTCTTCGGGCTTGAGTCGGAAGTTCACCGGAACGCAGATCCGGCCGCTCATCGGCACCGCGAACAGCAGCTCCAGCAGCCGCGCGGAGTTGTGGCTGGCCACCGCCACCCGTTCGCCCTCGCCGACCCCGAGCGCATCCAGCCCCGCCTGCCAGGCCCGAACGCGTTCGCCCAACCGCCCGTACGTCAACTCGGGCACCGGCGGGCCGGGCTGATACGGCTCGTCGACCACCCCCGGACTGGTGCGGAAGCCCATCTCGGCACGGTCGAGGAAGTCCGCAATCGTCATCGGTGTCCGCATCGCTCTCGTTCTCGCTCTCTCTCGCATGTGGACGCCGACGAGTGGACGCCGGCAGATGAGCGTCGGCGGATGAATGTCGGCGGATGAAGCGGCAGCAGACGGAGCGCCGGCTTCCGCAGCTTCCGCAACGGTAGCGATCAAGCGGCCAAGACGTCAGGGGCAGGTCGTCCGTTGCAACGGCTCGCTGTCGTCGGACGGGGCGCCGGTGACCGGGGCCGGGGAGGGCGGGGGCACTGCCGTAGCGCCCCCGCCCGCCCTGCCTACTTGTCAGCGGTCAGCTTGCCCGCCGCGCCCCAGCTGTCGGCGGGCACCTCCTGAATCCAGACCTGCACACTCTCGGCAGGAATCTTGTACGAGTCCACGAACGCGTCGGTGATCTGCTTGACCAGCTCCCGCTTGAGCTCGACGCTGCGCGGGCCCTGCTGGACGGTGACGATCGGCATGGCTGAACTCCCTTGTCAGTGACTGCGATGGGGATGAATCCCGTCCCGGCTCTCGGGCTTTTGGGCGCCGGCTCCGGGTGGCTCACCGGCGTGGGAACAGTCCATCGCGTACAGGCCAGGCAACCAAGAAGCGGTTCGTGCACGCTGCGATCACTGATGGAGATGGGTGGGCGGGGGCGGGAGCAGCGGTCGGGGGGGCAGCAGTGGTCGCGGTCCGGATCATCGCTCTAGCGACGTGCCGCGCATGCCTGCAGCAGCAGATCGACGCCCGCGGGCGGGGCGGTGCGCTGGACGGCGAGGGACGTGGTGAGTTCCATGCCCGGGTTGCGGAACGGAAGGTAGTCCACCCTTGGGGTGCTGAGGCGCTGGGCGTGGGCGGCGTAGACGACGGTCCACAGGGCGTCGGACGGGCCGCAGGCGCCGATTGCGGTGAGGGTGTTGTCCAGGCTGCCGGGTTGCGGGCCCGGTACGGGGGCGAAGCCGGCGTCGTGGCAGGCGGAGACGACCAGGTCGACGAGGGGACGGTTGTTGCGGCGTGCGGTCAGGACCAGGGGGACGTCCGCGAGGTCGGCGAGGGCGACGGTGCCGGGCGAGGAGGCGAGGGGGTGGCGGGCGGGGACAGCCGCCACCAAGGGGTCCTGCCACAGCGGTACGAAGGTGAGGCCCGCGCGGCCCTCCCCTCTTGCCTTGACGGCAGGAGAGGAACCCCCGTCCTCCGCATCGCCCCGTACGAACGCCGCGTCCAGTTCGCCGGCCGCGACCCGTTCGAGGCGTTCCCGGGCCGGGGCGGCGACCAGTTCGACGCGGATCTCCGGGGCGAGTTCGGCGAGCGCGTCCAGTACGCGGTCCAGGTGGGCGCCCAGGCCCGTACTCGTCCCCACCCGCAGGACCCCCGCGCGGGTGGCGGCCAGGTCCGCGACGACGGCACGGGCCCGCTCCTCGGCGGCGAGCAGCGCCCGCGCCTCGGGCAGGAACCGCTCGCCGACGGGCGTCAGCCGCACCTGGCGCGCCGACCGGTCGAACAGGTCGGCCTTCAACTCCCGCTCCAGCCGACGGACTTGCTGACTGACCGCCGACTGCACAATGTGCAGCCGGTCCGCCGCCCGCCCGAAGTGCAGCTCCTGCGCGACCATGACGAAATACCGCACCTGCCTGAGTTCCATGCCCTCCCCCGTCCTGGTCGGTTCCCGGTGGATTCTCGCTTGGTTCCGCTTGCTTGCTTCCGCTGGGTTCGCTTGGTTCCGCGTGATGTCCGATGGCGCGGCGTCCGCCACCCGGACATCATCTTCCCAAGCCGGCTGCCGCTTCGTCGTCGTGCCTGGTGAACGGCGGCCGGGCCGGCTCTCGTGGCCCACCCGGACGACGGGCCACTCCCGCGGCGCGCTCGACGACAACAAGGCCGACCGCCCCGAACCCCGCAGCCGGGCGCCGCTCAGTGGTCACCGCCGATGGGCGCAGGCACCGCTCAGTCGTCATCCCCCGTGGCCGGCAGCCACTCCGTCTCCAGGGCCGCGTCCAGGCGACGGGCCGCGCCGGGGGTGTGTTCGGTGGCCAGGCCGGCGCGCACGAGGTCCCGTAGCCGGGTGCCGCCCAGGTAGCAGGCGGCCAGCTCCCGTGCGTCCAGGGTGATGTCGGGTGCGGAGGTGGTGGGTGTGCAGTGGGCGCCGTCCGGGGTGGCGGTCAGGTGGAGGCGGCCCGCGTTGGCGGGGAGTTCGGTGTCCCGGACGTCGAGGACGAGGTCGACGGGGGCCGCCCAGGAGCGGGCCGTGAGGGCGGCGGGGACATCGACCAGGCGGAGCCAGAGGCAGGGGACGGTGCCGGTGATGCGTACCCGGTCGCGGTCGGCGGCCAGGTGGAACAGGGGGTCGTCGGCCGGGCGGGCGCCGGCCCGGACCGTTGTCGTCAGGTCTATGCCGGCGAGGTAGGACCACAGCGCGGCGGCGGCCGGTGCGTCGTCCGCCTCCAGTTCGCGTACGGAGACCGCGCCGGGCGCCCCGCTGCCCTCCTGGAAGCCGCGGGTGCGGTAGACGGCGTAGCCGCCGGGGGTCTCGCCCGGGGCGCCGAGCACCACGACCCGCGGGGCGCCGAATCCCTCAGCGGCGTCGTCGTCGGCGTCCAGGGCCAGGACCGAGGTGCGCCACCGGCGCTCGTCGCGGCGGAACCGTCCGGCGCGGCGGGCGCGGCTGGCTTCGTAGAGGGGGTCGAGCACGGCGGGCGCGTCGGCCGGGTCGATCAGGCGCAGCGGGCGGGGGTCGGGGGCGATGCGGAGGTCGAGGGGGCGGGTGGCGTCGATCTCGATGCGGTCGGCCTCGGTGGCGGACGCGAAGCCGTAGCGGCCGTAGATGGCGCTCTCCGAGGCCCAGAGGCTGGCCAGCGGCTGTCCGGCGGCGGCGCAGCGGCTCCAGAAGGCGCCGATCATCGCGGTGAGCAGTCCGCGCCGCCGGTGGGTGGGGGCGACGGAAACGAAGTCGAGGACGGCGCAGGGGAGTTCGCCGCCGGGGAGGGAGAGGGTGAAGGGGTGCGCTGCCACCAGCCCGACCAGTTGGTCATCCTCGTACGCGCCGATCCTGGTGCATTTCGCGAGCAGGGCGCGATGGTATGCACGGGTCTTGGCCGGGGGCTTGAGGTGGTGGGCGAGGTAGGTCAGGTCGAGGGCCTGGTCGAGGTGGGACTCGGGGATGTCCCGGATATCGGTGGTGGGGGGCTCCACCGCGGTCGCGCTCGTGGTCGTGCCGGTCGTCGCGGTCGTCGTGGTCGTGGTCGTGGTCACCGGGGGACGCTAACTTGGCCGGCTCCCACCGGCATCTGTATTTCCGGCGGAGCGCTACGACGCCGCCCCCGCCGGGCGCCCGGCGACCTGCCCGTAGCGGATGTCGTACGCGGCCTCCGGCGCCGTCATCCGCAGCACCCCGCTCGCCTCCTCCTCGACCGCCGTGCGCTCGGCGCGGGTGAGCGGGGCGAACGGCTCGACGGTCAACTGGGCGGTACCGGAGCCCAGTTGGATGCTCCACAGACCGCGGATGGTGCCGTCGAGGAGGAGGGCGCGGTAGGCGGTGTTACGTGCCCAGGTGCGGCCCTGGTGTTCGGGGGCGATGATCCGGGTGCGGTCGGCGTGCGAGAGGGCGACGTTGTCGAACTCGGGGAGGAAGCGGACGGGGGCCTCGGTGTCGCGGTCGGGGCGGGGCGCGTCGGGCAGGTCGAAGAGTTCGGTGCCGTTCTCGTCGCGGAAGGTGCGCAGGCGGGGGCGCAGCGGGTCGACGACCTCGCGGAGCCGGGTCAGGCCACACCAGGTCTGCATGTCTTTTACGGAGGCCGGGCCGAAGGCCGCCAGGTAGCGGAGGAGGACGGCCGGGAGAGAGTCCTGCACATCCGGGGCCGGATCCTGGCAGCCGGGGCCGTCGACGGCGCCCTCCCCCAGCCAGGCCTCCAGGGTGGTGTGCGCGGCCTGCCCGCTGCGGCCCCACAGGGCGCGCGGAGTGACCTGCACCAGCGGCAACAGCTGACGGGCCGCCATCGACAGCGGCCAACGCTCGTGTTCCGGCCACTGTTCCTGGAGCCGCTCCCCCAGCTCCTTGAACGTCATCGGCCGTTCCTCGACGAGCGTATGGGCCGCCTCGGCGAGCCGGTCGAGGTCGACGCCGGCCAGCTGTTTGCCGAAGCTGCCGCGCAGGCCGCGGTCGTGCACCGGGCGGGTGAGCGGCCGCAGCAGCCGGGCGTCGCGGGCGCTGAGCAGGTGGAGGGTGGAGCGCATCGCGGAGATCCGTACGGCCTGCCGGGTCTCCAGGAGTGCGGACAGCTCCTGCGGGCGGAAGCCGGCGAGGCGGGCGGCGAGCGCATAGTAGGGCGGGCGCGGCGACTGGGCCTGGAGTCCGAGGAGCCGCTCCACGGCTTCCAGTGCGGTCAACTCGGCCCGTTCCAGGAGGAGTTGACGGGCCAGGGTGGCGCGTCCGAGGGCGCGGGCGGTGAGGAGTGGAGCGGCGGCGGGTGCGGTGGTGGATCGCTGCGTCATGCGGCGAGAGTAGGGGGCGTTGCGGACAGGTTCGGTCCGCAACAGCAGCGATGGCGTTCACCCCGGAGAACCGGAGAACCGGAGAGCCAGAGAGCCGGACAGCCGGACAGCCGGACAGCCAAATGGTGCGGGCGCGGTCCCCATCGGGTTCCGCGCCCGCACCCGGGCGGCCGTGCGTGCCGCCCGCCTTCAGGACCGGCGGTTTCAGGGTCCGCCGGCCCCGTAGGAACAGATGCCCTTACAGCCCCTACAGCCCCTACAGCCCGTGCCGCCCCCTACGCCACCGACCCGATCCGCCCGACCGTCCGGGCCGCCGCGTCGTGGTGGATGGGCGTATGGGCGCCGGTCAGCGGGGTGCCGGTGCCGCCGCGGCGGTTGGCGACGATTTCGGCGGCGATGGACAGGGCGGTCTCTTCGGGGGTGCGGGCGCCGAGGTCGAGGCCGATGGGCGAGCGCAGCCTGTTGAGTTCGAGTTCGGTCAGGCCGACGTCGCGCAGGCGCTGCTGGCGGTCGAGGTGGGTGCGGCGCGAGCCCATGGCGCCGACGTAGGCGACCGGGAGCTTGAGCGCGCGCTCCAGCAGGGGGACGTCGAACTTGGCGTCATGGGTCAGCACGCACAGGACCGTACGCGAGTCCAGCTCCTGGGAGTCGAGGTAGCGGTGCGGCCAGTCGACGACGATCTCGTCGGCGTCCGGGAAACGGGTTTTGGTGGCGAAGACGGGGCGTGCGTCGCAGACGGTGACGTGGTAGTTGAGGAATTTGCCGACCCGGACGAGCGCGGAGGCGAAGTCGATGGCGCCGAAGACGATCATGCGGGGGGCGGGGACGGAGGATTCGACGAGGAGGACGACGGGCCGGCCGCACTGCGAGCCGTCGGCGCCGATCTCCATCGTCGTCGTACGTCCGGCGTCCAGCAGGGCGCGGGTCTCCTCGACGGCCGTACGGTCGAGGGCCGGGTGGCCGCCCAGGGTGCCGGTGTGGCTGCCGTCGGGGCGGACGAGCAGGGCGCGGCCGACCAGTTCGGCCGGGCCCTCGATGATCCGCGCGACAGCCGCCGCCTCCCCAAAGGCAGCGGCGGCCAGCGCGGCGGCGAGCGTCTCGGCAGTGCTGTCCACCGGGGCGCCGGCGGATCCGCTGTCGGCGGCGGATCCACGGCCGCTCGTCCGTACCGGGGTGACGAGGATGTCGATGATCCCGCCGCAGGTCAGGCCCACGGCGAAGGCATCCTCGTCGCTGTAGCCGAAGCGTTCGAGGACCGGCTCACCGGTCTCCAGCGCCTCCTGGCACAGCTCGTAGACCGCGCCCTCCACGCATCCGCCGGAGACCGACCCGATCGCCGTGCCGTCGGTGTCGACGGCAAGGGCGGCTCCGGGCTGCCGGGGCGCGCTTCCGTTGGTGGCCACCACGGTGGCCACCGCGAAATCGCGTCCCTGCTCGACCCACCGGTTCAACTCTTCGGCGATGTCCAGCATGTCCAGCTCCTTGTCTGCGGTTGCGCGAAGGGCCACTGCGGTCCTTCGCCCGGGCTCGGTGCCCGGCGCGGGTCAGGGTGTCCCCTAATGCCCGACGTCGATAAAGGCGAAGTTGAAGATGAACACCGCCGTGAGGATCCACATCAGTGGTCCGGGCTCGCGCCACTTGCCCTGCGCGAGCTTGATCGCGCAGTACGAGATGACGCCGGCGGCGACGCCGTTGACGATCGAGTACGTGAACGGCATCAGGACCACGGTCAGGAAGACCGGGATCGCGATGGAGCGGTCCTTCCAGTCCACATGCCGGGCGTTCTGCATCATCATCGAGCCGATGACGACCAGCGCGGCGGATGCGACCTGGGCGGGCACGATCTCGGCGAGCGGGGTGAAGAGCAGCGCCGCGCCGAAGAGCAGACCGGTGACGGTGGCCGACAGGCCCGTACGGGCGCCCTCGCCGACACCGCTGGCGGACTCGATGAAGACGGTCTGGCCGGAGGAGCCGGAGATGCCGCCGATCGCGCCGCCCGCACCGTCGATGAGCAGGGCCTTGTTCAGACCGGGCATCCGGCCGAGGTTGTCGGCGAGCTTGGCCTCCTGGCCGACGGCGATGATGGTGGCCATCGCGTCGAAGAATCCGGCCAGGACGAGGGTGAAGACGACCATGCTGACGGTGGCGGCGCCCAGTTCGGCGAAGCCACCGAACTCGACCTTGCCGAGCAGGCCGAAGTCGGGCTGGGACGTGACGCTGTCGGGGAGCTTGGGGGTGGAAAGACCCCACTGCTTGGCGCCCAGCCCGAAGATCGGGGTGACGACGAGCGAGAAGACGGTACCGATGGCGATACCGATCAGGATCGCACCGGGGATGTTGCGGGCCAGCAGCATGAAGATGGCGATCACGGTGATGCAGAAGGCCAGCACCGGCCAGCCGGCGAGGTGACCGCCGACGCCGAGGGTGACCGGCGCGCCGGGATTGCCGATACCGACGAATCCGGCCTTCACCAGGCCGATCATGGTGACGAACAGTCCGATGCCGATGGTGATGGCGTGCTTGAGGCCCATCGGGATGGCGTTCATGATCTTCTCGCGCAGCCCGCTGACCACCAGGAGCATGATCACGGCGCCGTAGATCACGCACATGCCCATGGCCTGCGGCCAGGTCATCTCCTTGATCACCTGGGTGCCGATCACACCGGACACGCTCAGGCCCGCGGCGAGCGCGAGCGGGACCTTCCCGACCATGCCCATCACCAGGGTGGTCAGCGCGGCCGCGGCCGCGGTGGCCGTGATCACCATGGCGGGGGCGAGCGAGTTGCCCGCCGCATCCTTGCCGCTGAGCAGGACGGGGTTGAGCAGCAGGATGTACGCCATCGCCATGAAGGTGGTGATGCCGCCGCGGAGTTCCCTGCCGAGGGTGGAACCGCGTTCGGATATGTGGAAGTACCGGTCGAGCCAGGAGCGGCCGGCGGGCGGACGCGAGCCGGTGCCCGCGTCTTCCGCCGCCGTCTGCGGCTCAGTGGACTGCTGGGTCATGGTGCCTTACTCCCAAGGTTCACAGGGACACTCGCATCGGATGCGAGATTTGGGATGGATCTGAGGCTGCACGACCCGGGGGACGGCCCGAGACGAACGTGGGGTACTGGCCCGGTGGGGGAACCGGACAGCGACTGCGTAGCGCGGGGTGATGCGGGGTGATGCGGGGTTGAGCTGGGATCCGGGCGGTACGCGGAGGAGGACGGACAGGGACACCCCTGGTCACGCACCGCCCGGAACCGAGGTCTGGGGGTCGCCCCCCAGACGGATCAGGTACCGGTGAGATGCTCGGGGCGTACCGGCGTCTTGTTGAGCTCCAGCCCGGTCGCGTTCCGGATCGCCGCGAGGACGGCCGGAGTGGACGACAGGGTCGGGGCCTCGCCGATGCCCCGCAGCCCGTAGGGGGCCGCTTCGTCGGCGAGTTCGAGCACATCGACCGGGATGGTCGGGGTGTCGAGGATCGTGGGGATCAGGTAGTCCGTGAAGGAGGGGTTGCGCACCTTCGCGGTCTTGGGGTCGACGATGATCTCTTCCATGACCGCCACGCCCAGGCCCTGGGTGGTACCACCCTGGATCTGGCCGACGACGGACAGCGGGTTGAGCGCCTTGCCGACGTCCTGGGCGACGGCCAGCTCGATGACCTTGACCAGGCCGAGCTCGGTGTCCACCTCCACGACCGCGCGGTGGGCCGCGAAGGAGTACTGGACGTGGCCGTTGCCCTGGCCGGTGACCAGGTCGAACGCCTCGGTGGGCCGGTGCCGGAACTCCAGCTCCAGGTCGACCGCCTCGCCCTCCAGGACGTCCGCGATCTCGGCCAGGACCTCGCCGCCGTCGGTGACGACCTTGCCGCCCTCCAGCAGCAGCTCGGCGGTGGCCCACGCGGGGTGGTACGTGCCGAACTTGCGGCGGCCGATCTCCAGGACCTTCTCGCGGACGTTCTCGCAGGTGTTCTTCACCGCGCCGCCGGTCATGTAGGTCTGCCGGGAGGCGGAGGTGGAGCCGGCCGAGCCGACCTGGGTGTCGGCGGGGTGGATGGTGACCTGCTCGACGCCCAGCTCGGTGCGGGCGATCTGGGCGTGCACGGTGATGCCGCCCTGGCCGACCTCCGCCATCGCGGTGTGGACGGTGGCGACCGGCTCGCCGTTGATGACCTCCATCCGCACCCGGGCGGTGGAGTAGTCGTCGAAGCCCTCGGAGAAGCCGACGTTCTTGATGCCGACGGCGTAGCCGATACCGCGGACCACGCCCTCGCCGTGGGTGGTGTTGGACAGACCGCCGGGCAGGGCGCGGACGTCCGCGCCCTCGCCGGCCGCCAGCCACTGCTGCTCCGGGGGAAGCGGCATCGCCTTGATGCGGCGCAGGATTTCGGCGACCGGGGCCGGGGAGTCGACCGGCTGCCCGGTCGGCATGATCGTGCCCTGCTCCATGGCGTTGAGCTGCCGGAAGGCGACCGGGTCCATGCCCAGCTTCTTGGCGAGCTTGTCCATCTGCGCCTCGTAGGCGAAGCACGCCTGGACCGCGCCGAAGCCGCGCATCGCGCCGCAGGGCGGGTTGTTGGAGTAGAGCGCGACGGCCTCGATCTCGACGTCGTCGACGACGTACGGGCCGACCGCCAGGGACGAGGCGTTGCCGACGACGGCCGGGGAGGCGGAGGCGTAGGCGCCGCCGTCCAGCACGATGCGGCACTTCAGGTGTGTGAGCTTGCCGTCCTTGGTGGCGCCGTGCTCGTACCAGAGCTTCGCCGGGTGCCGGTGGACGTGCCCGAAGAAGGACTCGAAGCGGTTGTAGACGATCTTGACGGGCTTGCCGGTGCGCAGCGCCAGGAGGCTGGCGTGGATCTGCATCGAGATGTCTTCGCGGCCGCCGAACGCGCCGCCGACGCCGGAGAGCGTCATGCGCACCTTCTCCTCGGGCAGACCGAGGACCGGGGCGATCTGCTTGAGGTCGGAGTGCAGCCACTGGGTGGCGACGTACAGGTCGACGCCGCCGTCCTCGCCGGGCACCGCCAGGCCGGACTCCGGGCCGAGGAAGGCCTGGTCCTGCATGCCGAAGACATACTCGCCGGAGACGATGACATCGGCCTTCTTGGCGGCCTCGTCGGCGTTGCCGCGGATGATCGGCTGACGGTGGACGATGTTCGGGTGCGGTACGTGGCCCGAGTGGTGGTCGTCGCGGCCCTCGTGGATCAGCGGCGCGCCCTCGGCGGTCGCGGAGGCCTCGTCGGTGACGACCGGCAGCTCGACGTACTCGATCTTGATCTTGGCGGCGGCGCGGCGCGCGGTCTCCGGGTGATCGGCGGCGACGAGCGCGACCGGCTCACCGTGGTGACGCACCTTGCCGTGCGCGAGAACCGGCGTGTCCTGGATCTCCAGGCCGTAGTTCTTCACCTCGGTGGGCAGGTCGTCGTAGGTCAGGACCGAGTAGACACCGGAGGTCGCCAGCGCCTCGGAGATGTCGATCGACTTGATCTCGGCGTGCGCGACGGTGGAGCGGAGCGTGTGGCCCCACAGCATGTCCTCGTGCCACATGTCCGAGGAGTAGGCGAATTCACCGGTCACCTTGAGGGTGCCGTCGGGGCGGAGCGTGGACGCGCCGATTCCGGCGTCGGTCTTGCCGCCCTGGGTGAGATTGGTGGGTGTACGAGTGGCACCAGCCATCGTGATCAGGCCCCCTGTCCGGCGGTCTGGGATGCGCCGCGGGCGGCCGCCAGCCGGACCGCGTCGAGGATCTTCTCGTAGCCCGTGCAGCGGCACAGGTTGCCCGACAGCGCCTCACGGATGTCGCCGTCCGACGGGGAGTCGTTGCGCTCCAGCAGCTCGTCCGCGGCGACCAGCAGGCCCGGGGTGCAGAAACCGCACTGGACCGCGCCGGCGTCGATGAACGCCTGCTGGATCGGGGAGAGGTCGGTGTTCTCGCCGGTCTGCGAGTCGGCGGGCTTGGCCTGCCACTGCTTGGCGGCGTCCACGCTGGTGCCGCAGGCACCGGAGGCACAGCCGCCGTGCTCGGCGCGCTGCTTGGCGAAGTCCGCCAGGCCCTCGACGGTGACGACCTCGCGGCCCTCGACCTGGCCGGCGGCGACGAGGCAGGAACAGACCGGCACGCCGTCCAGGCGGACCGTACAGGAACCGCATTCGCCCTGCTCACAGGCGTTCTTGGAACCCGGCAGGCCCATCCGCTCGCGGAGGACGTACAGCAGGCTCTCGCCTTCCCAGACATCGTCGGCCTCCTGCTGGCGGCCGTTGACGGTGAATGTCACGCGCACTGTGCGCTCCTCTCGTTTCCGCGGTAGGACTCCCAGGTCCAGCCGAGGGTGCGGCGCGCCATGATTCCCACCGCGTGCCGGCGGTACTTGGCGCTGCCGCGCACATCGTCGATCGGGTTGCAGGCGCCGGAGGCGAGCTGCGCGAACTGCTTGGCGACGGACGGCGGGATCGGGGCACCCGACTCCCAGAAGCCGCCGTCCTCCAGCGCCGCGGCGAGGAAGACCTCGGCCTCCTTGGCGCGTACCGGGGTCGGCGCGGCCGAGCCGATGCCGGTGCGGACCGTACGGGTCTCGGGGTGCAGCGCGATACCGAACGCGCAGACGGCGATGACCATGGCGTTACGGGTGCCGACCTTGGAGAACTGCTGCGGGCCGTCGGCCTTGGGCAGATGCACCGAACGGATCAGCTCGTCGGCCTGCAGGGCGTTGCGCTTGACGCCGAGGTAGAACTCGTCGATGGGAATCATCCGACGGCCGCGGACCGACTCGACCTCGACCTCGCAGCCGGAGGCGAGCAGCGCGGGGTGCGCGTCGCCGGCAGGGGAGGCGCAGCCGAGGTTGCCGCCGACGCCGCCGCGGTTGCGGATCTGCGGGGAGGCGACAGTGTGCGACGCCAGGGCCAGGCCCGGGAGTTCGGCCCGCAGATTCTCCATGATCTTGGTGTAGGGAACGGAGGCGCCCAGTCGTACGGTCTTCTCTCCGACCTCCCACTCGCTCAGGTCACCGATACGGTTCAGGTCGAGCAGGTACTCGGGGCGGCGGTGGTCGAAGTTGATCTCGACCATCACGTCCGTGCCGCCCGCGATGGGCACAGCGGTCGGGTGCTCTGCCTTAGCGGCGAGCGCCTCCTCCCAGCTGGCGGGGCGAAGGAAGTCCATGGGTGGCCTCTTCTACGAAATCGGGTCGTTCGCTGCTCATGGTGAGGACCCTGGGCCCTCTTCGCCACGGAGCTTGTTCACGTCTTGTTAACGCGGTTGGGCCAAGTGAACGCTCACTGCACCCACCCGGTGCAGTCACCGAAACCATGAAGCGGTTGGCTGGCCAAGCC
Source organism: Streptomyces sp. NPDC048483 (assembly GCF_040651455.1). Taxonomy (NCBI): domain Bacteria; kingdom Bacillati; phylum Actinomycetota; class Actinomycetes; order Kitasatosporales; family Streptomycetaceae; genus Streptomyces; species Streptomyces sp. NPDC048483. The sequence goes on along the minus strand of NZ_JBEZJZ010000037.1, from coordinate 41,948 downwards.
ACCTGTCTTGTAGATTCGAACGAAAGACGAGGCTCAGAAACCTCGCGGCATTCCACCGGCCACACAAGACAGCAAAGAACGGCGGGCGAGGTCATGCGGCTCCGCGCACTCCTGGAAACCGACACTCTGGGCCTTCGGCTGCTCGGAAACGAGGACGAGCTGGACCGAACGGTACGGGGTGTGATGACGACCGACCTCCGCGACCCCAGCCGATATCTCTCCGGCGGTGAGCTGGTACTGACCGGCCTCGCCTGGCGCCGCGAGCCGGAGGACTCCGAACGGTTCGTACGGATCCTGGCCTCCGCCGGGGTCGCCGGGCTCGCGGCCGGCGAGGCGGAACTCGGCGCGGTCCCCGACGATCTCGTACAGGCCTGTACGCGGCACCGGCTGCCGCTGTTCTCGGTCGTCGAGGACGTGTCGTTCGCCTCCATCACCGAGTACGTCGTGCGCCAGGTCTCCAGCGAGCGGGCCGGTGACCTGGCCGCCGTGGTGGACCGCCACCGGCGCCTGATGACGTCCGGGCCCGCGGGCGGCGGTCCGGAGGTCGTCCTGGACCTGCTGGGCTCGGATCTCGATCTGCGGGCCTGGGTGCTCTCCCCCACCGGCCGCCAGATCGCCGGATCGACGCTGGCGGACTCCGGCCCGGAGCTGCCCGGCGTAATCGGCGCCCGGCTCGCCGGCGAGCACCTGGCCGCCTCCCGCAGCGGCCGCCGCGGCCCGCACCGGGTCACCCTCGCCGGCGTGACGTACTCCCTCTTCCCGATCCGCTACGACGGCCGTGACCTGCGCGAAACGGTGCTCTCGGACTGGCTGCTGGCCGTCGAGGCGGACGCCGGCGACTGGTCCGACGAGCGGCTGGATCTGCTCAACGGCGTCACCCAGCTGATCGCCGTGGAACGCGACCGGCGCGACGCCGCCCGTACGGTGCGCCGACGCCTCGCCCAGGAGGTCCTGGAACTCGTCCAGACCGGCGCCCCGCCCGCCGAGATCGCGGCCCGGCTGCGGGTCGCCGCGCCGGTGCTGCTGCCGGGCCTGGGCAGCGCCCCGCACTGGCAGATCGTGGTGGCCCGGGTCGAGTGGGCCAGCGGCGAGGTCCCCGGCGGGCCGGTGGCGCAGGCGCTGCTGGAGGAGGTGCTGGTCGATCCCGGTACGTTCGGGCCCGAACCGTCGGACCGGATCGCGGTCGCGCACACCGGCGACGAGGCGGTGGCGCTGGTGCCGCTGCCCGCGACGCCGGACGAGTCGGGGGAGACCACCGTCACCGGGCTGCACGCCGATGACCTGCTCACCGTCGTCCAGGAGCCGCTCGGCCGGGGCCTGGCGGACGACGGCCGGCTCACCATCGGTGTCAGCGCCGCCGTGCATTCCGCCGAGGGCCTGCGCGGCGCGCTGGAGGAGGCCCGGCACGCCCGCCGGGTCGCCGCCGCCCGCAACGGCCGGGTCTGCGCCGCCGGGCACGAGGAGCTGGCCTCGCACGTCCTGCTGCTGCCGTTCGTCCCGGACGACGTCCGCCGCGCCTTCACCGCCCGCCTCCTGGACCCGCTGCGCGACTACGACCGCCGCCACCGCGCCGAGCTGATCCCCACGCTGGAGGCGTTCCTGGACTGCGACGGCTCCTGGACCCGCTGCGCCACCCGCCTCCACCTGCACGTCAACACCCTCCGCTACCGGGTCGGCCGCATCGAGCAGCTGACCGGCCGCGATCTGTCGCGCCTCGAGGACAAGCTCGACTTCTTCCTCGCGCTGCGGATGAGCTGAGCGCGCCCGGCGCTGCGGATGAGCTGAGCGCGCCTGCCAGTACGGATGAGCTGAGCGCGCCGCGTGTCACCGCGTCGCGAAGCGACTCGTTCCGGGGTGGTGGCGGGCGACGGGCGGGCGGATCCCGTCGCCCCGCGGCGGGATCCGCCGCTTTTGGGGGCGGCCGGGCGCCGCGGAGCACTCTTCGGGTGAACGCACCGCGCTACGCCATTCGGGGTACCTCGTTCGGGCGTCATGGCGTCAACGGCGTTCCGGCGCGCGGCAGCCGCGCTGATCTGCCGCGCCGCCGATCAGGGCCGCCGTACAGGTCCCGGCCAACCTTTCGGCGATTGTGAAATCATTCACCTACCCCCTTGGCCGCGCCACGGAATTCGTGCTGAGATTCGCCCACTGCATCCGACTTCCAGCTCAATGGCGCGCTCGGGGAGGGCAATGTGGCGGATACCGCCATGCCAGGGTCCGCGGAATCCGCGGATTCCGTTTCGTCCGCAGAACCGGAATCCTCATCGGTTCCTGAATCCACAGCGGTACCGGCCGTCGCACCACTGGTGCCGGCTGTCGCACCACTCGTACCGGCCGCCAGACCGGGCGCGGACGACGACGATCCCCTGGACCGCGCCGTATGGCGGCTGCGCTCCCGCGGCTGCTGGGACGACGCGGCCGCGCTGCTGGAGCCGCACGCCGTCCGGCACGCCTGTGCCGCACTGCGCCGCGCCGCGCTCCTCGTGGAGCGCTGCATGTTCACCGCCACCGGGTGGGCCGCCGCGGAGGACGCCCTGCGCAGCGCCGAGGCGCTCGCGGCCGACGACGACGAGCGGGGCGGCGCGGCCTGCGAGCGCGGGCATCTCGCGTACGCGGCAACGGTGTTGGGCGTACGCGACCGGGCGGACGAGGCCCGTTCGGCGCTCGGCCGGGCCGCCGCGCTGCTGGCCCCCGCCGCGGTGGGGCGGCCGCTGCTGGACTTCCGCCGCGGGCTGATGGCCGAGCATGTCGCCGACAGCCCGGACGCGGCGCGCGCCGCCTACCGCCGCGCGCACGCCGGCGCCACCGCCCAGGGCGACTCCCTGCTGCTGTCCTTCACCTGGCGCCATCTGGCCGGGCTCGCCCTGCGCGACGGCGAGCTGGCCGAGGCCCGGCACGGTTTCGCCGAGTCGCTGCGGATCCGGGAGGAGCTGGGCTTCCTGGTCGGTACGGCGCCCGCGCTGGCCGCGCTGGCCGATGCCGCGCCGGAGGAGGACGCGCCCAGGCTGCGCGCCGAGGCGGCCCGGCTGTTCCGTCTCATGGGGGGCGTGCCCACGTGGCTCGCCGATCACCTCTCGCCGCATCCGGCGGCCACGTAGACCGGGCGGGGCGGGGCGGACGGCCGTTCGTACAGCGCGCGACCGACCGCCCCGTCAACCCCTCGTCGTCAGCCATGCGGGCTACGGCGCCGATTGGCCGAAAATGTGCGGCCACTGCGGCGGATCGGCCGGGGTGCGGTGGCTGTTCCCTTGTGCGAGGCTCGGACGCAGGTGCCGCACCGCTGCCTCATGCGCCCCGAGAATGGCCGCAAGTCGCAGTGCGAGGCGGCAGCTGGGCCTGAATGCTGTTGCGGGACCAGCACCCTTTGGCCGAGCCTTTCAGGAGGCCCACTGTGGCAGCAGGAGTGTCCAACACCACCGCCTCAACCGACTGGGGCAAGGCGGATTTCGAGGCGATCTACAACTGCCCGGATCCGCGTAGGTACTTCACCACTCTGCAACCGCTGGACTACCAGATTCCGCATCACGGCCAGGCGGTCTTCCGCGCCGTGACCGAAGCCCTGCAGCGCCGCCGCAGCGACCGTCCGCCGCTGAGCGTCATCGACCTGTGCTGCTCATACGGGGTGAACGCCGCGCTGCTCAACCACCGGCTGTCCCTCACCGACCTCTACAGCCGCTACACCGGGCTCGCCACCCGAACCCCGGCGACGGCGCAACTCGCTCAGGAGGACCGGACATTCTTCGCCACTCGGCGCCGCCCCGAGGCGGCGCGGGTGATCGGCCTCGACTCGGCGGAAGCGGCCGTCGAGTACGCCGAGTCGGCCGGGCTCCTCGACCGCGGCTTCTCGGAGAACCTGGAACTCGTCGACCCCAGTGAAGAGTTTCGGCAGTCGCTGGCCGGCATCGACCTGATCACCGTCACGGGCGGCGTCGGCTATATCTCCGAGCGCACCTACGCCCGCCTCCTCGACTGCATGTCCTCGCCGCCCTGGGTCGCCTCCTTCGTGCTCCGCACGGTCCCCTACGAACAGATCTCCGCGCTGCTCGCCCGCGCCGGGCTGGTGACGGAGAAGCTCACCACCCGGACCTTCCGCCAGCGCCGGTTCGCCGACGGCGACGAGCGGCGGGCGACGTTCGCCGCGCTGGCCGCGCGCGGGCTGTCCACCGTCGGCAAGGAGGCCGACGGCTTCTACCACGCCGAGCTGTACCTCTCCCGGCCCGCCGCCGATGCCGCGGCGCTGCCGCTGGCGGAGCTGCTGCCCGGCTGAGCCGGCAGGCCCGGCCGGTCAGTGCGGGTGCCGCGTACCCGACAGATGCCCGCGGGCGATGCGCTCGGCGACCCCGTACTCCTGGGCGATCAGTGCGTCCAGCAGCGCCGTGTGCTCGGAGGCGTCCGCCAGCAGCTCGGCGGTGCGCAGCCGGGAGCCGCCGGCCGGCCACTGGGTGCCGCGCAGCAGGTCATCGGTGACCTGGGTCAGCCGGCGGTTTCCGGTGAGTGAGATCAGCGCATGGTGGAAGGCCCGGTCCGCCTCGGCGTAACCGACCCGGTCGCCGTGTGCGGCGGCGCTCACCCCGGCGTCGGCGAGCGGACGCAGCTCCTCCCAGCGCTCCGGCGGCAGCGCCCTGGCCAGCCGGATGATCGCGGGGACCTCGAGCATGGCGCGCACCTCGGCCAGCTCGGCCAGGTCGCGGGAGCTGCGTTCGCAGACCCGGAAACCGCGGTTGGGCACGACCTCGACGGCGCCCTCGCCCGCGAGCTGCTGCATCGCCTCGCGGACCGGGGTCGCGGAGACGCCGTAGCGCCCGGCGAGCACCGGCGCGGAGTAGACCTCGCCCGGCGCCAGCTCCCCGCCGACCAGCGCCTCGCGCAGTGCGGTGAGCACCTGGCCGCGTACGGAGTGGCGCTGCGGCCGGGCCAGCTGCCGGGGCACGGTCGGCTGCGGCACGGCGGAACCGGCGTGCGCGGGCACCCACGCGCGTGCGCGCTGCTCCTGTTCCGCTGTGCCCTGCTCCATGGTGCTTCCCCAAGAATGTGACTGACGGGTTTCCAGCACCATAGGCGCCCGCGGCGCCAGTTCACACCTCAGCGGGCCTGGGTAGGCTCTTCCGATAAGGTAAGCCTTACCTGCTAACGATCGTGATTCGGTGGTCTCCCGATGACGTCAGCCCCCGCCGCCCCGCCGCTCACGCAGCCCGTCGCCGCTGCGTATGCCCGGCTTTTCGAGGTCTTCCCCGGCCTGCGGGTGACCGAGTGGGACGCGGCACCGCCGAGCGGTGACGGCTGGGTGTGTGCGGCCGGTCTCGCGGCCGGCGGTGAGACCCTCGACACGCTCCTCGCCTGGGACGACGCGCAGACCGTCCGGGACTACGGACAGCGCGCCCGCCCCGACGTCATCGCCGGCTTCGCGCTGCACCGCTACGCCTGGCCCGCCTGTCTGCTGATCACTGTCCCCTGGTTCCTGCACCGCCGGGTGCCCCGGCTGCCCGTACAGGACGTCGCCTTCCATCGGGAGCTGGGCCGGATGGCCGTACGGGTCCGCTCGTTCGCGTGCCTTCCCGGCGATCCCGCGGCGGAGCTGTCCGGCGCCCGGGTCGTACCGGACGAGGAGGCGCTGCGCGCCGAGGTACGGGCGGCGGTGGCAGAGCATCTGGAGCCCGTACTGCACGGCTTCCGCGGCCGGATGCGGCGCGGCCCGCGGGCGCTGTGGGGCATGGCGTCCGACGAGATCGTCGAGGGCCTGTGGTATCTCGGGCACCTGCTGGGCGAGGAGCCGCGTGCGGTCGCCGAGCTGGAGAGGCTGCTGCCCGGGGCCACCGCTCCGTACGTCGGCAGCGCGGCCTTCCGTACGCTCACCGGCCCGGACGGCGAGCAGCTGCCCACCCGCGACCGCGCCAGCTGCTGCATGTTCTACACGCTGCGCCCCGACGACACCTGCGTCACCTGCCCCCGCACCTGCGACGCGGAGCGCATCACGCGTCTCACCGCAACCGCCTGACCCACTCTCCATCCGTACAGGGCATCGAAATCGAACTCATGTCACCCTCCCGACAGGAAAGTTCGATGTCCTGTCACACATCTGCCACTCCCGGCACCCCCTTGGCGTTCTCTTGCCTCGAAACCCTCTGGGGGAACGACGAATTCCGCCAGGATGCCTCGCGAAACCGCGTGCTCACGGCACCCCGCGTCCATGGGACGCGCGCACGGCACTCACCGCATTCAAGGCAAGGAATTCCACCATGAGAATGACCGACATATCGCTGGATTGGCTGATTCCGACGGTTCTGCTGATCGCCGGCGGCATCACGGTCGTCGCCCTGATCCTGCGCGACAAACGGGCGGCCGCCCGGTCCGCCGATGTCTCGTGGGAGCGCAGCGAGGAGCGCCGCCGCCGCAAGGAGGCCGTGTTCGCCTCGGCCTCGTATCTGCTGCTCTTCTGCTGCGCGGCGGTCGCCGCCGCGCTGTCCTTCCACGGCCTGGTCGGCTTCGGCGTCCAGAACCTGGGCCTCTACGGAGGCTGGGAGTACCTGGTGCCCTTCGGGCTCGACGGCGCCGCGATGTTCTGCTCCGTACTGGCGGTGCGCGAGGCCAGCCACGGCGATGCGGCGCTCGGCTCCCGGCTGCTGGTGTGGACGTTCGCGGGCGCCGCGGCCTGGTTCAACTGGGTGCATGCGCCCCGCGGGATCGACCATGCGGGCGCGCCGCAGTTCTTCGCCGGGATGTCGCTGTCGGCGGCGGTCCTCTTCGACCGGGCGCTGAAACAGACCCGCCGGGCGGCGCTGCGCGAACAGGGCCTGGTGCCCCGTCCGCTGCCGCAGATCCGGGTCGTCCGCTGGCTGCGGGCCCCCCGCGAGACCTTCGCCGCTTGGTCGCTGATGCTGCTGGAGGGCGTACGGACCCTGGACGAGGCGGTCGAGGAGGTACGGGAGGACCGCCGGCAGACGGAGCAGAGCCGACTGCGCCGGCGCGAGCAGGTCAAGCTCGACCGGGCGCGGCTCAAGGCCATCAACCGTCAGCACCGCTCGTGGGGCATCGGCAGGGGAGGCGGCCGGCTGACCGTCACCCACGCCACCGCGGCGCCGACGGATATGGCCGACCGGGACTCCGCCATATCCAGCGACTATCCGGAGCCGTTGCCCACATCAGATTCGCCGGTGCGCTCCCGCCCGGCCCTCAAGGCCGTGACCGGCACTGATCCCGGTGCCACCGCCGTCGCCGCCGAGCTACGACGGACGGTGGACCTCACCGCCGAGGACGACACCCAGACGCTGCCCCGTCTGGATTCTCTGGAGGAGAAACTCGCGGCGATCGAGCAACGATTCGCCTGACAGGTGGCGGACCGCGTCGAACCGACACCCCCGAACCCGGCTCAGGCCGGTCCGCCGCCCAGCTCGAACCACACGCATTTGCCGACCCCGTGGGAGCGTATGCCCCACGCGTCCGCTAACGAGCGGACCAGCATCAGACCCCGGCCGGATGTCCCGTCGGCGGCTGGTGCCTTCGGCTCGGGGCGTCCGGAGACGAAGTCCCGTACCTCCACCCGCAGCCGGTCGCCGACCGTGGCGGTGACGAGGGCACCGCCCTCCGCGTGGACCAGGGCATTGGTGACCAACTCGCTGGTCAGCAGCGTCGCCACCGCCGTGACCTCGCCGCCGCCGGCACCCGCCCAGCGGCTCAGCAGCTGGGCCAGCTCACGGCGCACCTCCCCGACCGCCCGCAGATCCGCGTGGCGCACCTTCCGTCTGAGCACCCCCGGCGCCCGCGCGGCGATCCCCCCGCCCCGGCTCTCCTCGACCTCTTCGTACCGTCTGTCCCGCTCTTCGCGCCGCACAGGCTGACGCATTTCTCCCCCGCCCCCCACGAACGATCGGCGCTCTCCCTCGAACAGCCTCACGGTCATGCATGCCCATCGGGCCAGGCGCCATGCTTCGCCTGGCGCCTTACCGCGCCGTGCGCCGCCCCGTTCGCCAGTGGGTATGCCTCCGGTAACCGCCCGGACCGTTCCCGGACGCATCCCGTACGAGCGAGAGAAGTGTGAGGAGCCGCCGTGCACGACGACCGACTGCTGGTGGAGGGGCGTCTGGAGCGGGCGCTGGGGCAGTTCATCCGGCCAGCGCAGTACGCGGCACGGGTGCCGTTGGAGCTGGCCGTGTGGCATGCGCCGGGTGAACCAGGGCCGGTGGCGGAGGCGTTGCGGGCCGCCTACGAGCCGTTCGCGGTGGGTGAGGAGTGGGGACCGCCGTGGTCGACGAGCTGGTTCCGGCTGACGGGTGAGGTGCCCGCGGAGTGGGCCGGGCGGCGGGTGGAGGCCGTCATCGATCCCGGATTCAGCGGTGACGGGCCCGGATTCCAGGCGGAGGGGCTGGTCCACGACGCCGACGGCGTACCGCTCAAGGGCATCCACCCGCTCAACCGCCACATCCCGGTCGCCGCCCCGGCGCAGGGCGGCGAGCAGGTGCGGCTGCTGCTGGAGGCGGCCGCGAATCCGGCGGTGCTGCGCGACTTCCGCCCGACGGACCTCGGCGACGTCCGTACCGCGCCCGCGCGGCTCCTGTACCGCTTCGCCTCCGCCGATATCGCCGTCCTCGACGAGGCCGTCTGGCATCTCGTCCTGGACATCGAGGTGCTGACGGAGCTGATGCACGAGCTGCCCCAGGACCGCACCCTCCGCCACGAGATCCTCTACGCCCTGGAGGACATGCTGGATGCGCTGGATCTGCACGATGTCGCGGGAACGGCGGCCGCGGGCCGGGCCGAGCTCGCGGACGTCCTGAGCCGTCCGGCCGCCGTCGGCGCCCATCGCATCTCGGCCGTCGGGCACGCCCATATCGACTCCGCCTGGCTGTGGCCGCTGCGCGAGACCGTGCGCAAGGCCTCCCGCACCTTCGCCAATGTCACCCAACTGGCCACGGAATACCCGGAGTTGGTGTTCGCCTGCTCCCAGGCGCAGCAGTACGCGTGGGTGAAGGAACACCAGCCGCGCATCTGGGAGCGCATCAAGGAAGCCGTACGGCACGGGAACTGGGCGCCGGTCGGGTCGATGTGGGTGGAGTCCGACGCCAATATGCCCGGCGGCGAGGCGCTGGCCCGGCAGATCGTGCACGGCAAGCGCTTCTTCCTTCAGGAGCTGGGCGTGGAGACCGAGGAGATCTGGCTGCCCGACTCCTTCGGCTACACCGCGGCCTTTCCTCAGCTGGCGCGGCTGGCCGGCGCGAAGTGGTTCCTGTCCCAGAAGCTGTCGTGGAACCAGAGCGACAAGATGCCGCACCACACCTTCTGGTGGGAGGGCATCGACGGCACCCGCGTCTTCACCCACTTCCCGCCCGTCGACACCTACAACTCCCGGCTCCACGGCCTCGAACTCGCCCATGCGGAGCGGAACTTCGCCGAGAAGGGGCGGGCCACCCGCTCCCTGGTCCCGTTCGGCTGGGGCGACGGCGGTGGCGGCCCGACCCGCGAGATGCTGGAGCGGGCGCGCCGGCTGCGCGATCTGGAGGGCTCACCGCGCGTCGAGGTCGAGCCGCCGGCCCGGTTCTTCGAGGCGGCGCATGCGGAGTACGGGGCGGCGGCGCCGGTGTGGTCGGGCGAGCTGTATCTCCAGTACCACCGCGGTACGTACACCTCGCAGGCCAAGACCAAGCAGGGCAACCGGCGCAGCGAACACCTGCTGCGGGAGGCGGAGTTGTGGGCGGCCACGGCGGCGGTGCGGACCGGCCACCCGTATCCGTACGAGGCCCTGGACCGGCTCTGGAAGACCGTCCTGCTGCACCAGTTCCACGACATCCTGCCGGGCTCGTCCATCGCCTGGGTGCACCGGGAGGCGCGGGCCACGTACGCGGAGGTGGCGGCGGAGCTGACGGAGATCATCGAGGCGGCGATCGGGGCGCTGGGCGGTGCGGGGGACGGGACGGCCGGGGTGCCGACGGTGTTCAATGCCTCGCCGTACGACCGGGACGAGATCGTCGGGCTGACGGAGGACACCACGGTCGCCGTCCATGTGCCGGCACTGGGCTCGGCGACCGTCCGCCCGCCCGGTCCGCACTCCCCCACCCCGGCGCCCGCGCCCGTACGGTCGGGTACCGACACCGAGGGCACCGTCACCCTCGACAACGGCTTCCTCCGCGTCCGCATCGACGCCGACGGCCTGCTGACCTCCGTACGCGATCTGCACGCCGGCCGCGAGGTCCTGGCCCCCGGCGCCCGTGCCAACCTCCTCCAGCTGCACCCGGACCACCCCGCCAGATACGACGCCTGGGACCTCGACCGGTACTACCGCAACCGGCACACCGATCTGACCGACGCCGAGTCCGTCGAGCTGGTGACCGCCGGGCGGCTGACCGCCACCGTGCGGGTGAGAAGGGCCTTCGGCGCGTCCCGGATCACCCAGGACCTGATCCTGCGCGCGGGCTCCCGCCGCCTCGACATCACCACCGACATCGACTGGCACGAGTCGGAAAAGGTCCTCAAGGCCGCCTTCCCGCTGGATGTGCACGCGGAACGCTCCGCCTCCGAGGTCCAGTTCGGCCATGTGCACCGCCCCACCCACACCAACACCAGCTGGGACGCGGCCCGTTTCGAGATCTGCGCCCACCGCTGGCTACGGGTCGCCGAGCCGGGCTACGGCGTGGCGCTGCTCAACGACTCGACCTACGGCCATGACGTCACCCGGACGCCCCATCCGGACGGCCTGGGCACGACCGTACGGCTGACCCTGCTGCGCGCCCCGCACAGCCCCGACCCGGAGACCGACCAGGGCGCCCACCGCTTCACCTACGCCCTGCTGCCGGGCGCCGAGGTCGGCGACGCGGTCGCCGAGGGCCTGGCCCTCAACCTCCCGCTCCGGACCGTCGCCGCACCGCCCGTCCCGCCGCTGATCCGCGTCGACCACCCGGCCGTCACCGTCGAGTCGGTCAAGCTCGCCGAGGACCGCAGCGGCGATGTGGTGATCCGGCTGTACGAGTCCCGGGGCGGCCGGGCCACCGGCGCCGTCTCCCCCGCCTTCCCGGTCGAACGGGCCACCGTGACCGACCTGCTGGAGCGTCCACTGCGGGAGGAGGAGGCGGGCCCGACGTCCGATGTGGCGGTGGAGCTGCGGCCGTTCCAGATCCTGACGCTACGGTTGCGCCCCCAGCGCCGTCCCCGTAAATGACCCTGGCATCCAGTACCTGGCCCCCGCCGGTCACTGCACCCGCTACCCCCCTACACCCGAGGAATGTTCCGCAGATTCGAGCGCGCCATCTGCACCATCCGCCCGACCCCGCCCTCCAGCACCATCTTCCCGGCCGACAGCGCGAAGCCGGACACCATCTCCGCGCTGATCTTCGGCGGGATCGACAGGGCATGGGGGTCGGTGACGACATCCACCAGCGCCGGACCGCTGTGCCCGAACGCCTCGCGCAGGGCGCCGCGCAGCTGCTTGGGCTTCTCCACCCGTACGCCGTGCGCGCCGGCCGCGCGGGCGATGGCCGCAAAGTCCGGGTTGCGGTTGGTCGTGCCGTACGACGGCAGGCCGGAGACCATCATCTCCAACTCCACCATTCCCAAGGACGAGTTGTTGAACAGCACCACCTTCACCGGCAGGTCGTACTGCACCAGCGTGAGGAAGTCGCCCATGAGCATGGAGAATCCGCCGTCGCCGGACAGGGAGACGACCTGGCGGCGGCGGTCGAGGAACTGGGCGCCGATCGCCTGCGGCAGCGCGTTCGCCATCGAGCCGTGGCTGAACGAACCGATCACCCGGCGCCGGCCGTTGGGGCTGAGATAGCGGGCGGCCCAGACATTGCACATGCCCGTATCGACGGTGAAGACCGCGTCGTCGGCGGCCTCCTCGTCCAGGACGGCGGCGACGTACTCGGGGTGGATCGGGGTGCGCTTCTCCACCTTCCGGGTGTAGGCCTTGACGACCCCTTCCAGCGCATCGGCGTGCTTCTTCAGCATCCGGTCGAGGAAGGTGCGGCTGGGCTTCGGCCGGACCTTCGGCGTCAGACAGCGCAGCGTCTCGCGGACATCGCCCCAGACGGCGAGGTCGAGCTTGCAGCGGCGGCCCAGATGCTCGGGCCGGACATCGATCTGGACGATCGTGACGTCGTCGGGGAGGAACGCGTTGTACGGGAAGTCCGTGCCGAGCAGCACCAGCAGATCGCATTCATGGGTGGCCTCGTACGCCGCGCCGTACCCGAGCAGCCCGCTCATGCCGACGTCGTACGGGTTGTCGTACTGGATCCACTCCTTGCCGCGCAGCGCATGCCCGATCGGGGACTTCACCCGCTCCGCGAACTCCATCACCTCCGCGTGCGCGCCCGCCGTGCCGCTGCCGCAGAACAGCGTGACCTTGCCGGCCTCGTCGATCATCCGGGCCAGCGTGTCGATCTCGGCGTCGCCGGGGCGTACCGACGGCCGCGCGGTGACCAGCGCGTGTTCGATGGCGCGCTCGGGGGCGGGCTCGGCGGCGATATCGCCCGGGAGGGAGACGACCGCGACCCCGCTCTGCCCGATGGCGTGCTGAATGGCCGTCTGCATGACCCGGGGCATCTGCTTGCGGCTCGAAATCAGTTCGCTGTAATGGCTGCATTCGCTGAACAGCCGGTCGGGGTGGGTCTCCTGGAAGAAGCTGGTGCCGATCTCGCTGGAGGGGATGTGGGAGGCCAGGGCGAGGACCGGGGCCATGGAGCGGTGTGCGTCGAAGAGGCCGTTGATGAGGTGCAGATTGCCGGGACCGCAGGAGCCTGCGCAGGCGGCGAGTGTGCCGGTGAGCTGCGCCTCCGCACCAGCGGCGAAGGCGGCCGTCTCCTCGTGCCGGACCTGGATCCACTCGATGGCGGGGTTCCGGCGGATGGCGTCCACCACCGGGTTCAGGCTGTCGCCGACGACTCCGTAGAGCCGCTGGACCCCCGCCCGCACCAGGATGGCCACGAACTGCTCGGCGACGGTCTGCTTGGGCACGGTGGCGGCTCCTCCCGACGGTGCTGCGCCTCAGGTGGCTCTCGGCCCGACTACCCGCCCGGCTACGACTCCCACACCCCCACGGCCGTCCGGTCCTTCGCATGGCCCTGGACACCCCACTGCGCGGCGGACAAGAAGGCGACGAGGCCGGGCGGCGCGGTGCCCCACCGGTCGGCCAGCCGGGCGGCGTACGCGGCGTTGTCGCGCAGCGGCTCCGCCAGGCCCGTACTGCACAGCAGCAGGGTGTCCCCGGCGCGGGCGGTGGCCGGCCGGAAGAGGAACGGCCGGCCGGCCGCCGTGGCGGGCTCCAGGTCCTGCCAGCCGCCGTCGCGCAGCCGGAAGAGGCCACCGCCGCCGACGCCGAAGAAGACCCGGGTACGGCATTCGGGGTCGGCGGGCAGCAGCAGACAGCGCACTGCGGCCGGGTCCTCCTCCGGCGCGGTGCCCCGTTCCGTCGCCCGGCCGCGCAGCTTGCCCCAGCTGCGCTCGGTGAGCCGCTGCAGCCCGGACCGCAGGGCGTCGCGCCGGTCCGTACGGAGGTCCTCGGCCAATCGGGTGCAGCTGCGGCCGACGGCTCCGCCGATCCCGGTGCAGGCGGCACGGGCGGCGTGCGGGCAGCCCTCGGCGCCGGGCGGGCCGGTCGCGACGGCGACCAGGACGAGGGTGTCCCGGCCGGTGCCGAAGCGGGCGGTGAGCAGGGCGTCGCGGCGGGGTTCGCCGTGGTAGCGCGCGAGGTCGCCGCGCAGCGAGGCGGCACGGAGGGTGAACGACCCGTATGCGGCGCCGTCCAGCTCGGTGTCGGGCACCGGCGCATCGAGCGAGGCGGGGTCGGCGGCGGGGAGCGCCACGGGCTCCTGGCCGGGGGACAAGAGGTGCCGGCCGGGGACGGAGGGACGGGCGGGGCGCGGGGGCGAGGGGGTGTCCTGGGCCGGGGCGGCGGGGCCGTCGGCGGGCGGGGGCGGCGGCTGAGGTGGTGTCAGGGACTCCGGCGCCGGGTCCGGCCGCCTCGGCCGCGGGGGACCCACCGTCCGCAGCGCCGAGTCCACCCGGTCATCGAGCGTGTCCGCGGCGTCGGACGGGGACGGCCCGGTTCCGCCGCCGCTGCCCTCGCCGTACAGCCGCCGCCACCACTCGTCCTCCTGGCCGCGCCCTGCCCCCTGCTCGTCCATGGCCCGCATTGTCCCTGGACGCATGCCGGGGAAACAGGGCGCGCAGAGGCGTTCGGCGGCGGGCAGGTGCCGCCGTCGGAGCGCGCGTGGGAGCCGCGTCCGGCAGGCTTGGGCCATGAGAGAGCGCAGTATGGGGGTCCCCTCGGCCGACGTCCCCGGGCTGCCGCTGGGAGGTGCCCCCAGGGGGAGAGCCGTCACATGAGTGTGTGGCAGCTGGTCGCGGTCGGCCTGGTCATCCTGCTCGGTCTGCTCGGGGTCCTGGTGCCCGGCATCCCCGGCCCGCCGATCGTATGGGCCGGGGTGCTGTGGTGGGCGATGACCGAGCGGAGCGGCGTCGCCTGGACGGTCCTGATCTGCGCCACCGTCCTGCTGCTCCTCAACCAGGCCCTCAAATGGCTGCTTCCGGCCCGCAACCTCCGCGCCGCCGGCGCGCCGTACCGCACGCTGTTCCTCGCCGGGGTGGCCGGCATCGTGGGCTTCGTCCTGCTCCCGGTCATCGGCGGCCTGCTGGGCGCCGTCGGCGGTCTCTACGCCCTCGAACGCGTCCGCCTCGGCAGCCACGGCGACGCCTGGGCCTCCACCCGTACGGTCATGCGCGCCATCGGGCTGAGCGTACTGGCCGAGCTGTTCGCCTGCCTGCTGGTGGCCGGGGCGTGGGTGGGGGCGGTGATTGCGGGGTGAGGGGCGGGGGCGTACGGGACGCCGCCCCCGCTCCCTGCCGGGCCCCTGCTACTCCCTCGGCCCCCGCTTCCGTTCCATCATGTGCCGCCCCAGCGCCTGCTTCTGCCTCCAGTCCCGCCGGATCTCCGCCCGCACCCGGGCGTCCGTCTTCGCCACGATGCGCAGGTTCTCGCGCTGCAGCTTCCGGTAGCTCACCAGCCGGCGCTCGGGCAGCGCCCCGTTCTCGACGGCAGCCAGCACCGCGCAGCCGGGCTCCGTCTCATGTGCGCAGTCGTGGAACCGGCACTCGCCGGCCAGCGCCTCGACATCCGAGAACGTCCGCGCCAGCCCGGCCTCCGCGTCCCACATGCCGACGCCGCGCAACCCGGGTGTATCGATCAGCACCCCGCCGCCCGGCAGCGCCAGCAGATCCCGGGTCGTGGTGGTGTGCCGCCCCTTGCCGTCCCGGTCACGGATGGCCTGCACATCCTGTACGTACTCCCCCACCAGCGCATTGGCCAGCGTGGACTTGCCCGCACCGGACCGCCCCAGCAGCACCGACGTGCCCCCCGCCAGTACCGCGGCCAGCACCTCGACCCCGCCCCCCGTGGCCGAGCTGACCGCCAGCACCTGGACCCCCGGGGCCGCCGTCTCCGCATCCGCGACCAGATGCGCCAGCCCCTCCGGATCCGGGGCCAGATCGGCCTTGGTCAGCGCCACCAGCGGCTGCGCGCCACTCTCCCAGGCGAGCGACACGAACCGCTCGATGCGCCCCAGATCGAGCTCTTCCGCCAGCGACACAGCGATCACCGCATGATCGACATTTGCCGCGAGGATCTGCCCCTCGGACCGCTTGGACGAGGCGGACCGTACGAATGCCGTACGCCGTGGGAGCAACGCCCGTACGACACCGTCGACATGGTCACCGACCCGCCCGTTCTCCAGGTCGATCACGGCCCAGTCGCCGGTGCACGGCACCCGCATCGGGTCGCTCGTCGCCACCAGCGCGGTATCCGCCAGAACGGTCCGGACGCCGTCGCCGTCAGCCACCACGGCATCCAGCCGCCCGCGATCCACGCGGACGATACGGCCGGGCACAAACCCCTGCCCGGCATAGGGGGTGAAACGCTCCGCGAACCCGTCGTCCCAGCCATAGGCGGTCAACGCAGGCGCAGCAGAGTTATCGAGGTCGAACAACGGGATGACCCTTCAGGAAAGAGCGGTCCCGGCAGCGCGCGCAACGCGCGAGAGAAGGAGAAGTCGAGTCAGCCGGAGACCACAGAGGTGAGAGGGATGAACTTCTGAATGCGGGCAGCGCCCATCACCACGACAGCCATCACTGCTCACCTCCTGAATCCTCAACAGCCAACGACGGCGGCTTCCGCCCCGTCCGGAACATCGCCGACGGTAGACCAGGCCCACACGGCGGCACCAACCATTTTTCCGGGCCGACCTCGCCGGCGCCCCGGAACGGCACGTCCATGACGCAGCGCACCGCGGAGGACAGGAAGGACGCACATTGCATGATCATGCGTGAGGATGCATACTCTTCCTATGTCTAAGGTTCTCACCTCCTTGCCCACCGGCGAGCGCGTCGGCATCGCCTTCTCCGGCGGCCTCGACACCTCCGTCGCGGTCGCGTGGATGCGCGACAAGGGTGCCGTCCCGTGCACCTACACCGCCGACATCGGCCAGTACGACGAGCCCGACATCGCGTCGGTGCCCGGCCGTGCGTCGGCGTACGGCGCCGAGCTCGCGCGTCTGGTCGACTGCCGCGCGGCGCTGGTCGAGGAGGGCCTGGCCGCGCTCACCTGCGGCGCGTTCCACATCCGCTCGGGCGGGCGCTCCTACTTCAACACGACGCCGCTCGGCCGTGCCGTCACCGGCACCCTGCTGGTCCGGGCGATGCTCGAGGACGACGTGCAGATCTGGGGCGACGGCTCGACGTTCAAGGGCAATGACATCGAGCGGTTCTACCGCTACGGGCTGCTCGCCAACCCGCACCTGCGCATCTACAAGCCGTGGCTCGACGCGGACTTCGTGACCGAGCTCGGCGGCCGCAAGGAGATGTCGGAGTGGCTGCTCGCCCACGACCTCCCCTACCGCGACAGCACCGAGAAGGCCTACTCCACCGACGCCAACATCTGGGGCGCCACCCACGAGGCCAAGACCCTGGAGCACCTGGACACCGGCGTCGAGACCGTCGAGCCGATCATGGGTGTGAAGTTCTGGGACCCGTCGGTCGAGATCGCCACCGAGGACGTGACGATCGGCTTCGAGCAGGGCCGCCCCGTGACGGTCAACGGCAAGGAGTTCGCCTCCGCCGTCGATCTGGTGATGGAGGCCAACGCCATCGGCGGCCGCCACGGCATGGGCATGTCGGACCAGATCGAGAACCGGATCATCGAGGCCAAGAGCCGCGGCATCTACGAGGCGCCCGGCATGGCCCTGCTGCACGCGGCGTACGAGCGCCTGGTCAACGCGATCCACAACGAGGACACCCTCGCCCAGTACCACAACGAGGGCCGGCGCCTCGGTCGCCTCATGTACGAGGGCCGCTGGCTGGACCCGCAGGCGCTGATGGTGCGCGAGTCGCTGCAGCGCTGGGTCGGCGCGGCCGTCACCGGCGAGGTGACGCTGCGGCTGCGGCGCGGCGAGGACTACTCGATCCTCGACACCACGGGCCCGGCGTTCAGCTACCACCCGGACAAGCTGTCCATGGAGCGCACCGAGGACTCGGCGTTCGGCCCGGTGGACCGGATCGGCCAGCTCACCATGCGCAACCTCGACATCGCCGACTCCCGCGCCAAGCTGGAGCAGTACGCCGGACTCGGCCTGATCGGCACCGGCAGCCCCGCCATCGGTGCCGCCCAGGCGGCCGCGACCGGCCTGATCGGCACCATGCCGGAGGGCGGCGCCGACGCCATCGCCTCCCGCGGCGAGGTCTCCGGCGACGACGCGGCGCTGGACCGCGCCGCGATGGAGTCCGGCACCGACTGACCGGGGAACCGGTGCCTGTACCGGGCCCGCCCGACGGGCCGGCCCGGTACAGGTGCCAGGTCCGCCCGACGGGCCGGGTACCTCGCCGGTACCCGCGCCCCCGTCGTCAGAGGAGCGGCCCCCCAAGGCTCTGCTCCGCCCAGATGATCTTGCCTTCCGGGGTGTAGCGGGTGCCCCAGTGCTGGGCGAGTTGGGAGACGAGGAAGAGGCCGCGGCCCCCTTCGTCCTCGGCGGCGGCGTAGCGCAGGTGGGGGGAGGTGCTGCTGGTGTCGGAGACCTCGCAGATCAGGGTGCGGTCGTACAGGAGACGTACGCGGATGGGGCCGGTGGCGTGGCGGATGGCGTTGGTGATCAGTTCGCTGAGGATGAGTTCGCTGGTGAAGACCGTTTCGTCCAGGCCCCAGCCCGTCAGTTGGCGGGAGATGTCCGCCCGCGCGTCGGCCACGGCCGCCGGGTCGGAGGGGACCTCCCAGTCGGCGATGCGGTCGGGGTCCAGTCGGCGGGTGCGCGCGGCGAGCAGGGCGATGTCGTCGCGCTGACGGTCGGGGAGCAGAGCGGCGAGTACGGCCTCACAGGTCTCGTGCGGCGTGCGGCCGGGGTACGCCAGCGCCGTGGCGAGGGTCCGCATTCCGGTATCGATGTCCCGGTTGCGGTCCTCGACGAGGCCGTCGGTGTAGAGGACGAGGCTGCTGCCCTCGGGCAGGTGCAGGTCCATCGCCTCGAACGGCAGGCCGCCGAGGCCGAGCGGCGGGCCGGCGGGGAGTTCGGGGAACTCCACGGTGCCGTCGGGGCGGACGAGTGCCGGCGGGAGATGGCCGGCGCGGGACAGGGTGCACATGCCGCTGGCGGGGTCGTAGATCGCGTACAGGCAGGTGGCGCCCGCGACCACGGCGTCCTCGTTCGCCGCGGCCGCCTCCTGGTCGATGCGGTTGATCAACTCGTCGAGATAGCTGAGGAGTTCGTCGGGTGGCAGGTCGAGAGTGGAGAAGTTCTGCACCGCGGTGCGCAGGCGGCCCATCGTGGCGGCGGCGTGGAGTCCGTGGCCGACCACGTCGCCGATGACCAGGGCGACGCGGGCGCCGGGCAGCGGGATGACGTCGAACCAGTCGCCGCCCACCCCGGTCTGCGCGGGCAGGTAGCGGTGGGCGATGTCGAGGGCGTTCTGTTCGGGCAGGCCGCGGGGCAGCAGACTGTGCTGCAGGGTGACGGCCATGGCGTGCTCGCGGGTGAAGCGGCGCGCATTGTCGATGCACACGGCGGCCCGGGCGGCCATCTCCTCCGCCAGGGACAGGTCGCCCTCCTCGAACGGAGGCCGTTCCCGGGTGCGCCAGAAGTTGGTGACCCCCAGGAGGACGCCGCGCGCCTGGAGGGGGACGGTGACGAGTGACCGGCATCCGTGCTCCACGACCCGCCGGAAGCGTTCGGGGTCCTCGGCGCGCCAGTCGTCCATGGTCCGCAGATCGGTGACGAGTACGGGCCGTCCGGTGACGAAGCCCGTGGCCATCGGAGCGGTCGCGGGGTACGTGTGGAGCTCACCCGCCTGGTAGAGGGGGTGGTCCTCGCGCACGCCGGCGAGCGCCACCCGGCGCAGTTCCGGCGCCTCGCGGTACGACCCCGCGGGTGGCTCGCCGCCGCTCAGGACGGGCTCGGCGAGGTCGACCGTGACGTAGTCGGCGAACCAGGTGGCGGCGACCTGGGTCAGCTCCTCGGCGGTGCGCTGCACATCGAGGGTGGTGCCGATGGCCACGCTCGCCTCGTACAGCAACCGCAGCCGGCTCTGGGCGGATTCCGCCTTTCCCGCGAGGGCGAGCAGTTCGGTGGAGTCGCGCAGCGTGGCGACGCTGCCGGGCGGTCCTCCCCGGCGGTCCGTGAGCCGGTTGTTCACCGCCAGCAGCCGGTCCCCGACCGGGAGCACCTCGTCGGTGGCCACGCGCCCGGAGCCCAGCAGTTCGGCCGTCCGGGGGGCGAGTCCGAGGTCGGCGACGCGGCGTCCCTCCACGTCCGCGGCCAGGCCGAGGAGCCGGCGCGCCTCGTCGTTCGCCAGCACGACGCGCCGGTCCGCGTCGACGATGACCACGCCCTCGCGCACGGCATGCAGCACCGCGTCGTGGTGCTCGTACATCCGGGTCATCTCCGCCGGGCCGAGCCCGTGGGTCTGGCGCAGGAGCCGCCGGCTCGCCAGTGCCGAGCCGGCCGTGGCCAGCGCGAGCCCGGCGGCCCCCGCGCCGAGGACAACCGGCAGCTGGCGGTCGATCGCGCTGCTGACGCGGGTGACCTTCAAGCCGGACGACACCATGCCGACGACCTTGCCCTTGGCGTCCATGACCGGGACGACCGCCTGCACCTCACGGCCGAGCGGGCCGAGGACGCTCTCGATGGTGACGCGGCCGGCGAGCGAAGGCGCGATGGTGCCGACGAAATGCTTCCCGATCCGGCCGGGCTGGGGGTGCGTATAGCGGATGCCGGCCCGGTTCATGACGACGATGAAGTCGACGCCCCCCTGCTTGCGGGCGGCCTCGGTCAGCGGCTGGAGCACCGCGGACGGGTGGGGGCCGCGCATGACATCCACCAGGCCGGGGCTGTGGGCGAAGGCCTCGGCCGCGGCGAGCGAACGATCGCGCGCCCCCTGGAAGCGGTCGCTGCGGGACTGGATCAGCAGGGTGGTGACCGCGGCCACGATGAGCAGCAGCACGATCAGGACCTGCAGGGCGAACATCTGCCCGGCGACGCTGTGGATGCTCGCCACCGACGGCGGGCGCGGCGACGAGGGCTTCGGCGCGCCGTCACGCCGCTCACGCCGGTTGCTGCGGCCCGGGCGCCGACCGGTGAACCAGCGCCCCGAGGGAGGCCACGGAAAGTGGCCGGAGTTTCGGGCCATACCTCATATGTACCTTGCGCCCCATCGGTCCTATGCACACCACGCCGGGGTATCGCATGGCTGTACGACGGGCCCTGGGGCCGGACGGCCTCTACAGCCGCCATTCGCGGTTGCCGGCCACCCAGGCCCATGCCCCGGTCAGGAAACGGCCGAGCGCCGGTGAGCCGGTGAGCCGAGGTGCCGGTGAGGGCGGCCGCCTCCGACGGGGAGTACTCCTCCTCGCGGGCGATCGACATGTACACGTCCGGCATCGAAGTGTCACCGCCGGATCGTCCGGACCGCCCGGACCGCCCACCCGGCCCCGAGGCCCCCAGCCCGGTCCGGCCGTCCGACGGGCGGCGTCCGCTGCTGCCGTCCGTCGGGCCCGCCGCACCGGACGCCACCACCACCGGGGCGGCGGTCCGCAGCATGGGAGTACGGGCCTGTGACGTCCCCAGCTCCGGCGGGCCCTGGAGGAGCCGGCACCTCGCCCCCTCGCTCAACTGCGGGCGAACGACCGGCTGTTGGGCTGGGAGGTTCGGGGGCGGAGGGGCCGCACCCGCGGGCCGGGACAGCAGGGCGGCCAGCAGGCGCGCCAGGTCATGAGCGGCCGCCGGCGCGGCCAGGCGGTTGTCGACCAGCTCGTGCCCCTGGTGCTCGCGCAACGCCTCGACCGTGAGGCGGAGTTGCTCGCCGAGCTGGTCCATCGGGGCGTCCCCGCGCACCCTCCCCCACGTCGGTGGTCGCCTCGGAGTGGCGGGCAGTGCTAGATATGGGGCATGACGGGACAATTCGGGCGACCGAACGCCGGGCGAGCGGGCGTCGGGACCCACGCGTCGCCGCCGCCCCCTCCGGAACAGCGCCCTCACTCCCCCGGCCGACAGCTGCGTTCACTGCTGAGCGTGCACAGCGTCGCAGGCCAGGTGTTCGTGCTGCAGCTGGGGCTGGTGGTGCTGCTTGTGATCGCGGCCGTCGCCGCGCTGGTCGTCCAGGCGCGGGGCGGGAGCCTGAACGAGGCCCGTCAGCGGTCCCTCGTCGGCGCCGAGACCTTCGCCCATGCACCGGGGACGCTGGCCGCAATGCAGTCCGACCGTCCCAGCGCGCTGCTGCAACCGCAGGCCGAGGCGGCCCGCAAGGCGTCCGGGGTGGACCTCATCGTCGCGTACAGCCCGCAGGGGATCCGCTGGACGCATCGGGACCCGCGCCTGATCGGCAAGCACCTCCCCGGCCATGTCTCGGTACCCAGCGGCGGGACCCGCACCGAAACGTTCACCACCGTCCTCGGCCCCGCCGTCAACACCACCGTCCCCGTCAAGGACGCAAGCGGCAAGCTCGTCGGGCTGGTCACGGTCTCGATCACGGTCCACCACACCAATCAGCGGGTGATGGGGCAACTGCCGCTGCTGCTCGGCTCGGCCGCCGGGGTGCTGCTGCTGGGCGCGGGCGGGGTGGCACTGGTGAGCCGCCGGCTGCGGCGCCAGACGCACGGCCTGGACCCGGCCGAGTTGACGCGGATGTACGACCACCATGACGCGGTGCTGCATGCCGTACGGGAGGGCGTGCTCATCATCGGGAGTGACGGGCGGCTGCTGCTGAGCAACGACGAGGCGCGGCGGCTGCTGGACCTGCCCGCGGACGCCGAAGGGCAGCACATCGTCGACCTGGGCCTGGAAACGCAGATGGCCGCCCTGCTGGTCTCCGGGCGGACGGTCACCGACGAGGTGCACCGGGCGGGCGACCGGCTGCTGGCGGTCAATGTGCGCGCGACCGCCCCGTACGGAGGACCGCCCGGAACCGCCGTCACCCTGCGGGACTCCACCGAGCTGCGGGCACTGGCGGGCAAGGCGGAGGTGGCCCAGGAGCGGCTCAAGCTGCTCTACGACACCGGGGTGCGGATCGGCACCTCGCTGGATGTGACGCGGACCGCCGAGGAGCTGGCCGATGTCGCGGTGCCCCGGTTCGCCGATGTCGTCACCGTGGAGCTGCTGGAGCCGGTGCTGCGGGGCGCCGAGCCGCCGTGGGGCACGGCGGCGCTGCGGCGGATGGCCGTCAGCGGGGCGGCCCGGCAGGACATGCCCCGCCACCCGGCCACCGAGCCGATCACTTCGCTGCCGACCGCGTCCATGGCGGCGGAGGAGGCGAGCGACCCCTCGCTCCCCCACGACCGCCTCCCGGCCGCCCCCGGCACCGGCCACCCGGCCCCCGCGGACCACTCCGGCCACCGGGCCCCCGACCTCGGCCCCTCCCGGATCAACCGCTCCGTCCTCGAACGCGATCTGCGCACGGCGGACGACTGGCGGGCGCAGGACCCCGAGCGGACCCAGCGGATCCTGGACCACGGCATCCGCTCCCTCATCACCGTCCCGCTACGGGCACGGGGCGTCGTCCTGGGCCTGGCCACCTTCTGGCGCGGCGGGGCCTCGGGGCCGTTCGAGGAGGAGGACCTGTCCTTCTCCGAGGAGCTGGCCGCACGGGCCGCGGTCTCCATCGACAACGCCCGCCGCTACACCCGCGAGCACCACACCGCCGTCGCCCTGCAGCGCCGGCTGCTGCCGCAGGCCCTGCCCGAGCAGTCCGCCCTGGACGTGGCGTTCCGCTATCTGCCCGCGCGGGCCGGGGTCGGCGGCGACTGGTTCGACCTCATCCCGCTGCCCGGCGCCCGGGTCGCCGTCGTCGTCGGCGATGTCGTCGGGCACGGCCTGCACGCCGCCGCCACCATGGGCCGGCTGCGCACCGCCGTCCACAACTTCTCCGCCCTCGACCTGCCGCCCGACGAACTTCTCGGCCACCTCGACGAGCTGGTCAGCCATATCGACACCGAGGAGGTACAAAGCCCCACCGACCCCACCCGCGAGCCCGACAACGGTGCCGGCATCACCGGCGCCACCTGTCTGTACGCCATCTACGACCCGATCACCGGCCGGGCCACCCTGGCACGGGCCGGCCACCCCGGGCCCGCCCTGGTCCTCCCCGACGGCACCGTCTCCTTCCCCGACGTCCCCGTCTCCCCGCCGCTGGGCCTCGGCGGCACCGTTCCCGTGGAGACCGCGGAGCTGGTGCTCCCCGAGGGCTCCCGGCTGGTGCTGTACACCGACGGCCTCATCGAGGACCGCGACCGCGACATCGACACCGGCCTGGCACTGCTGCGCGGAGCCCTGGGCACCGGCGCGGACCGCACCCCGGAGGGGACCTGCGCGGCCGTCTTCGACGCGGTGGTGCCCGAGCACCCCAGCGACGACGTCGCCCTGCTGGTGGCCCGCACCCGGCTCCTGCCGCCCGACCGGATCGCCGAGTGGGACGTCCCCTCCGACCCCGCCGCCGTCGCCCCCGTACGCTCCGAATGCACCCGCACGCTGGAGACCTGGGGCCTGGCGGACATCGGCTTCACCACCGAACTGATCCTCAGCGAACTGATCACCAACGCCATCCGCTACGGCACCCAGCCCATCCGCGTCCGCCTCCTGCACGACCGCTCGCTGATCTGCGAGGTCTCCGACGGCACCAACGCCTCCCCGCATCTGCGCCGCGCCACGACCACCGACGAGGGCGGCCGCGGCCTGTTCCTCGTCGCCCAGTTCGCCCAGCGCTGGGGCACCCGCTACACCCCCGGCGGCAAAGTCATCTGGACCGAACAGTCCCTGAACAACGGGGATCAGGAGCCCGGCCCCGACCTCACCGACGCGCTCCTGGACCAGTGGGACGAATCCGCCGTTTGACGTCCCGCGGTCATCCGCCGCGCGGCAGGCTCTTGAGCCGCTCCGTCTGCTCCTCCTGAACCTCGCGAGCCGTGTCCAGGAAATCGACGATCAGGGCGAGCTGTTGCGCGTCGTAGCGCCGCAGCGCCCGCCGGCCCGCCTCGCCGACCGGCAGATGCACCTCGCGCTCGGCCTCGCGGGCTGCGTCGGTGGCGGTCACCAGGACGCGGCGCCGGTTGGCGGCATCCCGGGTACGGGTGACGAAGCCGGCCCGTTCCAGGCGGTCGATGGCCGTCGTGGTTGCCGCCGGGCTGAGCTTGGCCGCGGCGGTGAGCTCGCCCGCCGACAGCGAGTCCGCGGCCAGCACCAGATCCAGGCACCGCAGGTCGGTGCGGTTCAGCCCCAGCACCGCCGCGGCCGCCTCGTCGAAGGCGTCGAAGCTCTGCTGGAGGCGCCGCATCCGCATGGCCACGTCCTGCGGCGAACCGGCTGCCGTCGCCGCATCACTCGTCACTACATCTTTCGACATTCGAAGCTTTCCGCTAGCGTATGTTTCGACAATCGAAATGATACCTCAACTCCCCCTCTTGGAGGGCACGATGACCACCGCTGCCGACGAAGACCGGATCAGGTCGCTGTTCGCCCGCTTCCTGCAGGCCTGGACCGACAACGACGCCACCGCCTTCGGCGCCTGCTTCACCGACGACGCCGACTACGTCTCGTACGACGGCACCCGCGCCACCGGCCGACCGGCCCTCCAGGACAACCACGACCGGCTCTTCCGCGGCGTGCTGGCCGGTTCGGCCCTGGTGGGTGAGCTGGAATCGGTCCGGCATGTCACCACGGATGTCGCCGTCCTGCACGGCACCGCATCGGTGCTGATGCCCTGGCGCTCCGAACTGCCCAGGCGACGCCTGTCCCGGCAGACCCTGGTGGTCGTCCGGACAGCGGAGGCAGGCTGGCGGATTTCCGCCCTGCACAACGGGCGCGTACGGCCGGTCACCCTCCCGGCGCCGGACGCATTCCCGTCCCGGATGTCGCGGGCGATGAGCCGGACGGCGCGACGGCTCGGCATCGGGCAACGGCCCGCGGACGCAGGGACGTTGAAGCCCACGTAGTACGGTTCGCCCCCTTCCGCCGCACGCCGGGAAGCGCACCGCCTACGGCTTTGGCCCGCGCGAGGTCTGTGGTGGGATGGATGATCGTCGTCACGAAGGGGGCAGGACGGATGACCATCGACTATGGGCGGTTCGCCGAGCGGCTGACCGCTCCGTGGCCGCAGCGGCGACAGCTGGTGGAGGAAGTGCAGCGGGAGTTCGGCTACGAAGCCGTCGTGGGGACGGAGAAGAAGGCGGACGTCCTTCTCGAGGTTTCGGACGTCCCTGAGGCGCTCGCCGCCTGGACGGCCTCGCCTGTCAACTCGTTCTTCGCCCATCGGGGGCTGTACGAGACCTCCCTGCAGTGGCCGCCGGAGCAGGCGGGCGAGCACTCCGTCTTCATGACGGAGTACGAGGGGTGCTGCTTCTGGGGCTACCGGACGGCCGATGCCCCTCTGCCGGACCCCGCGGTGTGGATCGGATACCCCGATGACGAGGACGGCCCCTGGGAGCCGCTCAGCCGTTCCGTCACCGAATGGCTGGTGCAGATGGCCGTGGTGCGTGTGCTGCCGGAGTACGCGTTCAACGGCGGGGTGCGGACGTTCGGCACCGACGAGGACGTGCAGGGACGTGCCGTACGGGCGGCGCTGCCGGAGCTGGGGCTGCTGCCCTGGCCCGAGACGGGCAACACCTTCCACTTCTTCGGTGCGCGGGACGCGATCGTCGTGTGGATGTCCGAGCACGACGCGTGGGAGTGCGGCGATCTGGAGATCTACGGGCGTACCGAGGACGCGGTACGGGAGGCCGCCGGCCTGCTGGGGGTCGCGCTCGACCGCGATGAGGTCCGGGAGCCGCGGCGGGGCACCCTGACGAGCAGAGTGCCCCGCGCCCCTCACCTGGGCACCCTCTCCGGGTAGAACTCGCGCGGCCGGCCGCTCTTGTCCTTGAGCCGGCCCAGCAGACTCGCCGGATACTCGATCAGCCAGTAGCTGGCCGCCGCCACGGGAACGGCCACCAGCAGGACGATCACGATGGCCGGCAGGAAGCTCCCCGGGCCGGTGGGCAGCAGTCCGGCGTGGTGCAGCTGGAGCATGACCGGCTCGTGCCAGATGAACAGGCTGTAGCTGACCAGTCCGGCGGCGGCCAGCCAGCGCGCCGTCAACAGGCGGTTCCAGAAGGTGTGTTGGCGGATGTGGAGGGTGCCGAAGAGCAGCACGATCCACAGCGCGGCGGCGAGCGGGTGGTAGAAGGTGAAGGCGAAGTTCTCCGGGGCGGAGAACAGGGAGAGGCAGTAGAGGCCGGCGAGGGCCAGCGCGCAGAGCGGGAGCGCCGCGCGCGGGGTGAGCCGGCCCCGTTTGCCGAGGGCGACGGTCAGTACGGCCAGGCCCATACCGGCCGCGAAGCCGCCGAAGCGGGCCTGCGGGCCGAAGTAGACGGCCCAGTCGGTGTACGGGACGCCGACGGAGTAGTGCGCGGCGGCGATCCAGGCGAGCGGCGCGGCGTACAGGAGGACACAGCCGCTCGCGCACAGGGCCACCCGGGAGCCGCGGCGCTTCAGCGGGCGGCAGGCCCGTGCGGCGAGGGGGCCGAGCGCGACGAGGACGACGTAGAACAGCACCTCCAGGGACAGGGACCAGGTCGGGCCCAGGGTGTAGAAGATCCGCTGCCCGTCGAAGACATGGGTGAAGGTGAGGTGCTCGACGAGATCCTGCCAGTTGCCCGGCAGGGTGGGATTACGGCCGGCCCAGACGACCAGGACCGCCAGGACGTACAGCGGCAGGATCCGGATCGCGCGCCGGAAGAGGAACACCTTGGCCGGGCGGGTGGAGCGGCCGTCGATGGCGGCCCGCGCGTACGACAGGGTCAGCAGGTAGGCGGAGAGGACGAAGAAGAGGTCGATGACCTCGAAGGAGAAGACGGCCCCGAGGTAGGGGTTGTCGACCGGCGGGTGGCTGCCGTGGGCGTCGTAGCGGAAGTACTGCTGCCAGACGTGGAAGATGACCGTGCTGAGCGCGGCGAGCCCGCGGAAGCCGTCGATGTCGCGGGCGCGGCGGCGGGCGGGCGGCCCGTCCGGCGCCACAGCAAGGGGTGGCGCCCCGCGCCGGATTGCGCTGTCCACACCCGCACTCATCGGCGTGCCACCGCCTTTGCCGCGGCCCGCGGGGTGACCCGCCACTGCCGGTCGCCCAGCGCCTCCTTCAGATGGGCCTGCCGGGCCACCATGTTCTTGAAGTGGCTGTAGAAGAAGGTCGATACGAAGAAGTACGACCAGAACCAGCGGCTGCGGGTGCGCAGTTCGGGAACGGCCAGGCGCCAGGCGAAGAGGGCCTGGATCGGACCGGCCGCCAGGGTGAAGACCATCGCCAGGACGCACACCGGCACCGCCCAGTCGAGCCGGTCGAAGCCGCCGGTGCGCCAGGCCGAGTACAGCAGGATGGGCAGGATCTGCAGCGTCAGCCAGGGCTGCACCTCGCGCCAGCCGAGCAGTACCAGCAGGCCGAGTTTCTGACGGGCCGTGAAGACCGGCGAACGCAGGCCGTGCCACAGGTGCTTGAGCGAGACCTGGAGCCAGCCCTGCGCCCAGCGGGAACGCTGGTTCCACAAGGCCTTGAGGGTGGTGGGGGCCAGTTCGCGGGAGATGAGGGTGCGGTCGACGGCGAAGCGGGCGCCCTCGTTCAGGGCGCGCAGGGTCGAGTCGATGTCCTCGGTCAGCATCGAGCCGTGCATACGGGTACGGGCGAGCAGGTCGGTGCGCCAGAAGCCGTTGGAGCCGCCGAAGACGCCGAAGCCGTACAGCCGGGTGCGGCCGGGGTGGCTGACCGCGTAGATCGCCTCGAACTCGACCGCCACCAGCTTGGCGACGCGGGAGCTGTCGCCGTTGCGGATCACGCAGTGGCCCTGGACGACGTCATAGCCGTTGGACAGCCAGTGCCAGGCGTCCTGGAAGGCGGTCGGGGCCGGGTGGTGGTCGGCGTCGAAGATGCCGACGAACTCGCCGCGGATGCGGGTGACGGCGGCATTGATGTTCTGCGCCTTGGAGGTGGAGCCGGCGACCGGGAGCAGCACCAGACGGGGGTCGCGGCCCGCCATCTCACGGAGGGTGTCCTCGACGGGCAGCGGGTGCGGGGTGTTGTACGCGAGGACGATCTCGAGTTCGCCCGGGTAGTCGAGGCGGAGGAAGGACTCGACGGTGTCGACGATGGTCGCGGCCTCATTGGGGAGGTACGCGGCGATGACGGCGCTGGCGGCCGGGTACGGTGCGCCGGGCTTTTCGGGCCGGCTGGTGGAGTCGAGCGAGTAGAGGCACTCCAGGACGATGAGGAGGGCGGACAGGACCAGGCCCGCCACCACCACCCAGTACATGGCCGAGCCCAGGTCCCAGCCCAGTTCGTATGTCTGCTGGTAGAGCACGAACGGGACGCCGATGCCGAGCAGCAGCGCCAGGACCGGGGAGAGCGAGGCGAGGGCGGGGCGGATCAGGGAGCTGAGCGGGCGTCGCCGGTGGCGGTGCGGCGCGGGGCGCATCCAGGATGCGTAGCGGACCGGGCGCAGGTCCCGGTGACGGAGCGCTTCGACCGACGCGTCGTGGGCCTTGTCGAGGGCCTGGGTGCCGTCCGCGCACCCGGTCAGCGGGAGCCAGCCGATGGCCGGGGTGAGGCGGACGTTCTCGTCGGCGACGATGAAGCGGGTGCCGGCGACGGTGGTGGCGAACTTCTGCAGGCTCTGCCGGGCCGTCTCCTCGTCGACGCCGGGCAGCAGCATCAGCAGATGGCCGTCGTCGTTCCATCCGAGCCGGTCGCAGAAGCTGCCCAGCCGTTCCGCGACGCCGGCCAGCCGCTCGGCGACCTCGCGGCGCACCCGCGGGCCCAGCCGGGCCTCCAGGGCGCTCATCTCGGCGACCGCGACGACGGCGAGGCCGCCGCCGCGCCTGCTGCCTTCGGGGCGCTGGAGTTCGCGGTCGAGTTCGTCCAGGAAGTGCGGGTGGGAGTAGAGGCCGGTGCGCGGGTCCTGGAGGAGGTTTTCGACCGGGACGGGGACGCGGCGCAGTTTGGCCTCGATACGGGCGGAGAGTTCGACCGGGTCGGAGGCCTCGGGAATGCAGTCGTCGGCGCCCTGGCGCAGCATGTCGACGACGCCGGCGGGCTCGGGGGTGGCGGTGACCATCAGGAGGGGCAGCGCCTGTCCGGCGGGGACGGTGCGGACCTCGCGGATGACGTCGAGTCCGGAGCGGCGGGCGGACCGTTCACCTCCTTCGGCCGGTTCGTGCCGTTCGTCGAGGGCGACGATGGCGTCCGGGGGCGCCTGGCCGACGCGGCGGTTGACCTCGCCGGGCGGGGCGTGGCTGACGTCGTGTCCGGTGGCGCGCAGGGTCCGGGTGAGCCGCTCCAGTCGTGGTCCTGGAGTGCCGACGACCAGCACATGGCCGCCGGGCCGGGGTATCGCCCCGGGTTCGGCGGTGGTGGGGGTGGGGACGGTGCCGTCGGAGTCGCCGAGCAGGGCCGTGGGTGAGCCCTGGGGACTTGTGGGGTGCGAAGTGAGCACCTGGTGAGGTCCTTTCTTGCAACGAGGCATGCCGAAGCCGGTCCGGGCGCGCAGCAGGCGGCAGTCCGGACCGGTGTGGCAAGGGGCGCGATAACGTCGATGACGCGGGCGGGGCCGCGGCCATGGCGGGGCGCCGGGGGATGTGGGGGATCACCCGGGCGGTTACCAGAGGGCGCGCGGTGGCGCGGGCGTCATGAGGGGAGAGCGCCGGGCAGCGACGCCACACCTGCCAGATACATGACAAGTACAGCTTTCGCGTGCGCCGTCAGCGACTGTCTCTCCGCGGGTCGGCCTGTCTCGTCAGGACGTACGGCTATGGAGCCAGAGGCTGTTGAGCCGGGGAATGCGCGGGCGCATTCCAGCTGTGATCGCATATGAAGGGTCCCATCCTGATCGGATTGTGGGGGAGGACCGGATTTCAGTTGTGCCAAAGGATGCCGCTTGGCGGGCCTGTCGGCAACGCCAGCCTCGGTGATCACTGTGACGCCGCACCGTCATCCACGTAACGCTCTTATTACGTCCCGCAGTCTTACCGGTCTCGATGAGCGCTACCGCCCGGTACGCACCACTGCATCGGCTATACACGGTAAGGAAGTTGATGAGCGATATCGGACGATAAAGCACATCTCCTCCCCCATCCCTCGCCCGTCCCTCCGCCGCGCCCCGCAACCGCCCCTGACGCCTTCACATCGAAGGGGATCTGGAGATTCGTACGTCCGAACCATCTGTTAATCTGCCCGCTCCTGGATGTTCTGCCATATCCCGCCCACCTCTCCCGATCATCTCCCGCTCCCAAGCACCCCTCTGCTTCGCCGGGTGCAGCGAGGTGTCCCGCACGTGTACAGCACTCCGTTCTCCCCTTCCGAAGCCCGTACGGCGCGGGCCCGGGTGGGCCTGACCACCGCTCAGGTCGCCCAGTCCATGACGGCGTGCGGCGCTCCGGCCCGCCCCGAGCTGGTCGAGGCCTGGGAGTACGGCTCCCAAGTGCCGACGGAGCCGCAGCTCTTCGCGCTGGCCGACGTCCTGTGGTGCGCACCGACGGTCCTGATGGGCCTCGAGCCCCGGACCCTGGCCGAGCACCGGATGGCCCGGCAGCTGAGCGCGGAGCGGCTGGCGCAGCTGATCGGCATGGACCCGGGCGTCTACCGGCTGGCGGAGACGGAGCAGCGCTGGACCGGCGACTACCGCCAGACCAAGGCGCTGGTGGATGCCCTGGGGTTGTCGCTGCGGAAGCTGATCGGCGTGATGGGCCAGGTCGACGAGCTGGCCGGGCATCTGCGTGCGGCCATCGACGGGCGCTGGAAGACGCATGTCTCTCCGGTCATGGAGATCACCACGCTGAACAAGACCCGGGTCAGCGACGCGCTGCGCACGATGCACGGGGAGTTCGCGGAGTTCGCCGAGCGCTACATGGGGCATGTGGTGGCCCGTAACGACGACGCCCGGCTCAAGGAGGTGGCGGCCGAGCGCTCGGCGTATCTGCGGCGGCTCGTCGACCACTTCTGGGAGCTGATCGGCGAGGCCGGTGAGGCGCCGCCGTTCCACTCGGTGTCGCACTGAGCAGCGCCGCGGCGTACTGAACGCCTCGGACACGGGCGCCTGGGCGGCCCGCGTCCGAGGCGTGACTCAGTGCGCGGGGAAGCCTGTGGGCGGACCCTGCGGCTGCGCCGGCTCGTCGTCCTCGATGTCGTCCCAGTCGATCTCCATCGACTTGCGGCGGGTGAAGACATTGAAGAACAGGTTGAGCAGAATGGCGGTCAGACCGCCCAGCGTGATCCCGCTGTCGAGGATCGCCTTCACATCGTCCGGCATCCGGTCGAAGAACGGCGCGACGGCGGAGGGCAGCAGCCCGGCACCCAGACTGACGGCCAGGATCAGGGCGTTGCGCTCCTCGCGCAGGTCCACCTTGCCCAGGATCTGGATGCCGACCGTGGCGACCATGCCGAACATCGAGATGGCCGCGCCGCCGAGCACCGGGTGCGGGATCACGGCGACCACACTGCCGACCTTGGGCAGCAGCCCCAGGGCAATCATGAAGACACCGGCCGCGACCACCACGAAACGGCTCATCACCCTGGACATCCGCACCAGGCCGATGTTTTCGGCGAATGCCACGTACGGGAAGGAGTTGAGCAACCCGCCGAGAACGGTGGCGACACCGTCGGCGCGCAGGGCGTTGGCAACAGTGGTGTTGTCGACCTTTTTGCGGGTGATTTCCCCGATCGCGTACACATCTCCGGTGGTTTCCACCATCGTGATGAGCATGACGACCACCATGGCGATGATCGGGAGCAGCTCGAACTTCGGCATTCCGTAATGGAACGGGGTGCTGACGCCGAACCAGTCGGCATTGCCCACCGCGCTGAAATCGACATCGCCGAAGCACCAGGCGACCGCGGTGCCGCCGACCAGCCCCAGCAGGACGGCCAGGCTGCTCAGATACGGCTTTCCGAGCCGGACCACGGCCAGGATGAACAGGAGGGTGCCCAGCGCGTAGGCGAGATTCTTGGTGGAGCCGAATTCCGGGTGCCCGATCAACTGGGCGCCGCCGGCGGCGTCCTGGAGGCCCTGAGGTATGAGGGTGAGGCCGATGATGGTGAGGATCGTGCCGATGACGACCGGCGGGAAATACTTCACCAGCTTGCTGAAGAAAGGCGCGAACAGGAATGCCGCGATGCCCGCGGTGATGACCGCGCCGTAGACGACGAGCAGTCCGGCGACACCGCCGCCCGCGCCCGTGCCGATGGCAATCATCGGGGAGACCGCGGTGAAGGTGACGCCCTGTACGAGCGGCAGCCGGGCGCCGATCTTCCAGATGCCGAAGGCCTGGATGATGGAGGCGATACCGCAGGTCAGCAGGTCCGCATTGATCAGGTAGACGAGTTCCTCGTGGGTCAGGCCCAGGGCATTGCCGACGAGAATCGGAACGATGACGGCCGCGGCATAGAAGGCGAGGACGTGCTGAAAACCGTAAAGCGTGAGTTTGCCGACGGGGAGCACCTCGTCGACGGGGTGCGTCCTCTTGCCGGAGAACTGCGGGGAGGATTGTCGGGAGGATCGTGCCATCTCTGCCTTGCCTTCACGAGGTAGGTGAATAAGAAGGGAACCGGCTCCGGCATGTCCGGTGGCATGACGGGACCGGCCGGGTCCTGCAAAGCCGACGTTGAGCGGTGTTGCCGACACCACGTAGCCCTGCGCTGCGCATTGTGTCCCGGTTCGACAGGACTTCCTTCGATCGGCCGGGCAAATTCCGGTATTTCCTTGGAAATTGCAGGTGGGGCCAATCGGAGCGCTCACCTTAGTTGACCTGGGGTATTTCTCGCGAGTAACCGGCGGCGACCCACCGTCGGCCACGTGACGAGCGCGCGAGTGCACCGTGCGCGAGCCGGGCGCACACCTGGCTCCCGCGGTCCGCCTGCGACCTCGACGCCAACGCCATCTCAGTAGCGTGACCTGCGGTTTTGCGTGATTGGCCGGTCCTTGCGAACAGGCGGGGACCTGCCCTTCGCCGTAAAATCCAGGTATGGCCAAGCGCCCGGGTGCCAGCGCGCCGGAACTCCTTGTCGAGGCCGACGGCGGCACCGTGATGATGGATCCGCACCGCGTCTACCACGTGGGCCGCGACCCCGCTGGTGAAGTCGTCCTCAAGGACGCGCGGGTCTCCTGGCACCACGCGGTGCTGCGGACCACCGACGGCCACTGGATGGTCGAGGACGAGCACAGCACCAACGGCACATACGCCGACGGGCGGCGGGTGGATCACTGCGATGTCGGGCCGGGCAGCGTGATCCGGTTCGGCAATCCGGCCGACGGACCGTGCGCGGTGCTCAGCGGGGCGCCGCTGCCCCGCGAGGACTCCCGGCGGCCGTCCGCGGTCTCCCACCCGGCCGGTACCCACACCTTCCGGCAGCCCAGTTCCGTACGGCCGCTGCCCGCCGCCGCCCGCACCACCCGGATCGGCCGCGCAGCCGGCAACGACCTGGTCGTCGACGACCTCGCCGTCTCCCGCCGGCACGCGGAACTGCGGGCCGGACCGGACGGCTACGAGATCGTCGACCTGGGCAGCCACAACGGCACCTACCTCAACGGCCAGCCGGTCACCGACGCCCTGGTCGTCCCCGGCGACATCATCGGTATCGGCCACTCCGCGTTCGCACTCGTCGGCGAGGAGCTGCAGGAGTTCATCGACACCGGCGAGGTCTCGCTGGACGTCCAGGACCTGGCCGTACGGGTCGACAAGGGCCGAAAGACGCTGCTGGACCATGTGTCCTTCCCCGTCGGCGAGAAGTCGCTGCTGGCGGTGGTCGGACCGAGCGGGTCGGGCAAGTCGACGCTGCTCAACGCGCTGACCGGACTGCGGCCCGCGGACGACGGCACGGTGCTCTACGACGGCCGGGACCTCTACCGCGACTACGCCGAGCTGCGCCAGCGCATCGGGCTGGTGCCGCAGGACGACATCCTGCACTCCCAGCTGACCGTGCGCCGGGCCCTGGGCTACGCCGCCCAACTGCGCTTCCCGGAGGACACCGCGAAGGCCGAACGGCAGGCCCGGGTCAACGAGGTCATCCATGAACTGGGCCTCGACCAGCGGGTCGACCAGCCGATCCACAGCCTCTCGGGCGGCCAGCGCAAGCGGGTGAGCGTCGCCCTCGAGCTGCTGACCAAGCCGTCGCTGCTCTTCCTCGACGAGCCGACCTCCGGGCTCGACCCCGGCATGGACCGCTCGGTGATGCATATGCTGCGCAGCCTCGCCGACGACGGCCGTACCGTCATCGTCGTCACCCACAGCGTGCTGAGCCTGGACGTGTGCGACCGGCTGCTGGTCCTCGCGCCCGGTGGGAAGATCGCGTACTACGGGCCGCCGGGCGATGCGCTGCGGTACTTCGGGTTCACACAGTGGCCGGAGGCATTCGAGGCGTTCGAGATGGACACCGTGCGGGACTGGGCGGGGCAGTACCGCGCCTCGCCACTGCACCGGCACTACATCGCGGCCGACTCCCAGCAGCCGCGGCACGCCCCTGAGGCTCCGCGGGGTCCGGTGGCCGCGCCCACGGCCCAGAGCTGGGGCGGGCAGCTGCGCACCCTGGTGCGGCGGTATGCGGCGGCGCTCAGCGCGGACCGCACCTTCCTGATCATCATGGTCGCGCTGCCGTTCGTCATGGGGGCGATGGCGCATGCCCTGGCGGGCAGCACCCTCACCAGCGACTCGGCGCTCAACGCGCTGCTGATCCTGTGCGTCGGCGCGGTGCTGACCGGCGCCGCCAATGCCGTACGTGAACTGGTCAAGGAACGGACGATCTATCAGCGGGAGAGAGCCGTCGGCCTGTCCCGCTCGGCGTATCTGATGTCCAAGGTGCTGGTGCTGGGGACCGTGACGGTCGTACAGGCCGTGGTGCTGACCATGGTCGGCCTGTTCGGAGTCAAGATCAACTCCCCTGGCGGCAAAGGGGTGTTGATGCCGCCCCTTGTCGAAATCACCCTTGCCGTGGCGCTGTTGGCGTTCACGGCGATGATGCTTGGCCTCTTCGTGTCCGCCCTGGTGCGCAAGGAGGAGGTCACCATGCCGCTGCTGGTCCTCCTCGCCATCGTGCAGGTCGTCTTCTGCGGTGCGCTGCTGAAACTGCACGGGGTGCCGGGGCTGGAGCAGCTGTCGTGGCTGGTGCCGTCCCGGTGGGCGCTCGGCGCGATGGCGGGCACCATCGATCTGCACCGGATCGTCCCGCTGGAGATCACCGCGGACCCACTGTTCCGGCACGCGCCGGGGATCTGGCTGCTCAACATGGGCATGCTGATCGTGCTGTCCCTCGTCCTCGGGTACCTGGTCACCAAGCTGCTGCGGCGGCGTGAGCCCGAGATCATGCGCAAGTAGTGCCGAGGAGCCGCCTGTGACCGCGCCCGTCTTCCTCCCCAGCCACGTCGTCCCGCGGGACGGCATGGCGGCCTGGTCCGCGCCGGACGCCGGCCGGCCGACGGTGCCGCTCGACCCGCTGCTGCCCGTCCAGCTCCTCGACCGGCGGGGGGACTGGGCGCTGGTGCTGTGTTCCAACGGCTGGTCGGCCTGGGTGGACGGCCGGCTGCTGCTGGCGGTCCCGCACGGCCCGCCCGCCGCCGGCCGGCCGGCCGCCCGGACCGCCGACCCCCGCCCGCTGCTGGGTGCGGTCGAGAGCGAGCTCGGCCGCTACCGCCAGTTGGTCGAGGAACTGGCCGCGGGACGGCTGGACGGCGAGTCGTTCGGGCAGCGGACCCGGGGCGTACGGGTGGGGGTGGTCGTGGACGGCGACGCGGTGTGGCTGTACGACGCACGGCACGAGCGGTGGTGTTACTGCGACGGGACATCGCTGGAGACCTACGCCGTGACGGCGGAGCCGTCACGTCAGGAGGGGGTGACTGCGGGGCCGTCGACGCGGGGCGGGGAGGGGGAGTCATCGGGGCCTCCGGGATCTTCGGGGTCTCCGGTTTCCCCGGCCCAGCCGTACGGGGCAGACGCGGCGGACGCGGCAGGTGGGGCCGCGGACGGGCCGCCCCCCTCCCCCACCCGCCTGGGGTGACTTCCGGTGACCGCCGAGGGCTCCGGCCCCGACGAGCGCGCGAGAGCGCACCAGCCCTCCGGACTGCGCGGGCGCCGGATCGCCGAGTACCTCCTCCAGGAGGAGATCGGGCGCGGCGGCATGGCGGTCGTCTACCGGGCGGAGGACCTGCGGCTCGGCCGCACCGTGGCCGTCAAGGTACTGGCGCCCGAACTGGCCCGTAACGACACCTTCCGGAAACGGTTCGTCCAGGAGTCGCGGGTGGCCGCGGCCATCGACCATCCGCACATCGTGCCGGTCTTCGAGGCCGGCGAGAACGAGGGCGTGCTCTATATCGCGATGCGCTACGTCAAGGGGCGGGACCTGCGCGCGCTGCTCGACCGCGACGGGCCGCTGCCCCTGGAAACCGCGTGCCGGATCGCCCTCCAGGTGGCCTCCGCCCTGGACGCCGCCCACGACCACGACCTGGTGCACCGGGACGTCAAACCGGGCAACATCCTGATCGCCGAGGGCACCGACAGCGACCGCCCCGAGCATGCCTATCTGACCGACTTCGGACTCACGAAGAAGTCGCTGTCGCTGACCGGCTTCACCAGCGTCGGACAGTTCGTCGGCACCCTGGACTATGTGGCACCCGAGCAGATCTCGGGCCGCCCGGTGGACGGCCGCTGCGATGTCTACAGCCTGGCCTGCGTCCTCTTCGAGATGCTGACCGGAGCGCCCCCCTTCCGCCGCGACGACGACATGGCACTCCTGTGGGCGCACCAGTACGACCCCCCGCCGACGCTGACCGACCATCGCCCGGACCTCCCCCCGCCCGTCAACGCCGTCCTCACCCGCTCACTGGCCAAAACCCCCGACGAGCGCTACGACACCTGCCGCGAATCCGTCACCGCACTCCGCGCAGCCGGACGCGGCGGCACATCGGGCGCCACCGGCGGACACCACGGCCCCACGGGTCCCGACAACGGCGACCCGCACGGCACCGCTCCCCCACCGCCCCCGAGCTGGGCCATTCCGGTGTTTCCGGGCCGCTGACAAGGCGACCGGCCACCCCCTGCCCCGGCGGTCCCGGCCTTCTCAGGCCTGCGGTCCGGGTCCCCGGACCTCGCCCGGATGGCGGACGCGCCGTGCCAGCAGGGCGCCGAGGAACCCCGTGACCAGCCCCCATACCGCGCCCGCGGCCACCAGGCGCGGCAGTTGCGGCTGCAGGACGACCTCGCCGCCCAGGTTGCCGCCCAGGTCGCCGACGCCCATCAGGGACAGGCCGTAGTGGGCGGAGATCCGAGTGAGCAGGCCGATGAGGAGCAGGGTGACGGCGAGGGCCACGGCCAGCTCGAGGGCGTGCCGCCAGGCGGGCATTCCGGCCGGGGAGCGGACCGCGGCGGTGAAGGCGGCGGCGAGGAGGACCAGGGCGGCCAGCGCGACCAGCACCCAGGCGCGGCCGTCCTGGGCGGCGAGGGAGCCGAGGTCGAGGGTGCGTTGCCCGTGGCGGGTGCGCAGGACGTCGTCGAGCAGCTGCGGCATGGGCAGGCCGATGGCCTTGTCGACGTGGCCCGTCCAGGCGCCGCCGGTGCCGATGCCCAGCGCCATCCAGGCCAGGTTCGGCAGCCCCAGGAAGATGACGGCGAGGGTCTCGGCCGGATGCCCCTGGGTGATCAGCACGACCACGCCGGTGATCAGCCCGATCGCCGCGTAGCCGAGCAGCACCAGCAGCATCGCGAAGGCGGGCGGGCGCACGGAGTTCTGCAGGTGCAGCAGCGGGGAGGACAGCGGGGCCCGGCGGGAGACGAAGAAAGTGAGCACGAGCACCGCGAGCACCCACAGCAGTCCGACGCCGAGGGTGGCCGGCACATCGGCGCGGAAGCCGACGGTGGGGGTGGCGCCGAGTTCCGCGCCGATCTCGTCGGCGAGGTCGTTGCCCACGGAGATAGTGAAGCTGTGGCGCGCGACGAGGGTGAGGATCAGCAGGAACAGCAGCCAGCAGGCGGCCGTACGGGCGACCCGGGCGAACAGTTCATGGCCGGTGGCCACCGCCCGGTGCCGTAGCGGGCGCAGGAAGACGGCGGCGGTGACCAGGGCACCGGCGAGCGTCACCGACAGCGGTACGACATCCAGGGCTGCGTCCGCCTGGGCGATGACCCCGGCGTCACCCGTCAGCTCGATCGAGCCGCCCGCCGCGGTGACGACGGCGGCCGCCACGACGTGCGGGAACGCGCCGCCGGGCAGGTCGCCGGCGCCCGCGGCCCACAGGCCGAGCGCGGCGACCACGTACATGGCGACGATGCCCGCCGCGGCCGCGGCCAGGGCTTCCCGCCAGACGCGGAGGGTGCCGGGTGATGTGGGGCCGCGCAGCTGGCTCACGCTCTCTCCTGCCGGACGCCGGACCGGGTGGGGAACCTCCCCACCGTAAGCACGGGCAGGCCACCCCGCTTGCGAACAAAGCCGATCACCGACACACAATGGCACCCATAGAGTCATGTATCGGACATGAACCAGGACGCCAGGACGCAGATCAGGGCATGGATCCGGGCATATTTCGGCGTGGTGCGCCGCGCCTGATGGCCCGCCACGCGCCGGAAGAGGGACCCGTGACATCTCCACCGCCGCCCGACAGCCACCCGACCGGCCCGCCGTCGGGCCCGCTCGCCGGCCCCTCGTCGGGCCCCGGGTCCGGCTCCGCGGCCGAGCCGACGCGGGCGGGCGCGCCGCCGACCGAGGTGGACCGGCCACGCGGACCGGGCGGCGGGGGCCCAGGGGACGGAGGGTCCGGTGGCGGAGGGGGAGGCGGAGGGGGAGGGAGCGGGCGCGCCGGAGGCGGCCCGGCCGGCGGTGCGCCCTGGTGGCGGTCCACGCCCCGTATCGCGATCATCGCGGCCGCCCTGGTGGCGGCCGTCGCGCTGACCGTCGTCCTCACCCGTCCGAGCGGCGGCGCGGGCGAGGTGTTCCTCCAGCCGGCCGCCGCGGCAGGCCCCGATCCGTTCACCAAGTCGACGGCCAAGAAGTCCGCCCCACCACCGTCGCCGACCCCATCGCCCGGCTCGGCGACCGGCAACCCCACCCTCCGGGGCTCCGATCCCGGCCTGTACGGCGGCAGCCGCAACGCCGCCAGCTGCGACGTCGAGCAGCAGATCGCGTACCTGGAGAACGACCAGGCCAAGGCCAAAGCGTTCGCCGACGCCGCGGGCATCGACGTCGGCGCCCTCCCGTCATTCCTCCGCTCGCTGACCCCCGTACAGCTGCTCAGGGACACCCGCGTCACCAACCACGGCTTCAAGGACGGCAAGGCCACCCCCTTCCAGTCGGTGCTGCAGGCCGGCACCGCCGTCCTCGTCGACTCGCACGGACTGCCGCGGGTGCGCTGCGCCTGCGGCAATCCGCTCCGGCCGCCGACGGCCCTCAGGAGCGATGCGAAGCCGGTGGGCACGGCATGGCCCGGTTACCGCGCCTCGAACACGGTGGCCGTGCGGGCGTCGAGCACCGAGGTGAAGGCCTTCGTCCTCTACGACCCGGAAACCGGCGAGTACTTCCGGCGCCCCGAGGGCAGTGAGGGCAGCTCGGACACCTGGTCACCGCCCCCGACCAAGGCATCCCCCACCGCGCCCCCGTCGACCACCGAGTCCTCGTCCTCGGAGTCCTCCGAGCCCCCGTCCACCACGGAGTCCTCGTCCTCGGAGTCCTCCCCCCCACCGGAATCGTCCTCCACCGGCACCTCGGGTCCGACCGGGGAGACGCCGACCACCGAGTCCCAGCCCCCGCCGGCCTCCACGGGCGGCGAGTCGGGACAGGTCTCGCCGTGACGTCACCGGGTCCGGGGGCGGCGGAACGCGGGGGCAGCAGGTCCCCGTACCCGCTCTCCGGACAGCGAACCGTGTCATAGATCACTGATCCCCCAGACAACCTCCTAAACAGACAAACCCTCTGCAGAGGTGGCGGGTGCCCCGCTGTCAGTTGTCTGTTCTGGAGGACCTTCGTGCATGCCGCGCCACGTCGCCACCCTGCCCGGTTTCTGCCCGCCCTGCTGGCGACGGCCACGCTGCTGACCGCCTGCGGGGGGACTGCCGAAGGCTCGTCGAAGTCGGACGGGTCGGCGGCCAAGGTGACCGTCACCCCGGCCGCGGGCAGCAAGTCGGCCGGGCTCGGCTCGCCCATATCCGTACGGGCCGCCGGCGGCAAGCTCACCTCGGTCGAGGTCCGGGACGACGAGGGCGCCAAGGTCGACGGGCAGCTGGGCGCTGACGGTACGTCATGGAAGTCGGCCGGGAAGGTGCGGCCGAAGACCACGTACACCGTGAAGACCCGGGCGAAGTCGACGGACGGCAAGGAATCCGCCGCCACCTCGGTCTTCACCACGGAGCAGGCCGACAAGGTCAACAAGCTCACCAACACCCCGGGCGGCGGGCAGACCGTCGGCACCGGCATGCCGATATCGGTCCTCTTCGACAACCCGATAGCCAAGGACAAGCGCGCCGAGATCGAGAAGGCGCTGAAGGTCACCACCCAGCCGAAGGTCGAGGGCGCCTGGGGCTGGGTCAAGGACTACTCCGGCAAGGACCGCATCGACTGGCGTCCCAAGGACTACTGGCCGGCCGGCACCAAGGTCTCCGTGAAGGGCGCGCTGGGCGGTATCAACTCCGGGACCGGCGGCGGCTGGTTCGCCCGCGACTACAACTACGGCTTCTCCATAGGCGCCGACCACAAGGCCGTCATCGATGTGCCCTCGCACACCCTGACCATGTACGAGAACGGCAAGAACGTCGGCAGCGTCATCGGCTCCGCGGGCTCCCCCCAGGACCCGACCCGGGGCGGCGTGCACACCGTACGCAGCAAGAACGCGGCCGAGACGATGGACTCCTCCACCATCGGCCACGGCAGCGAATGGATGCTGGACTCGAAGTGGGTCACCCACCTCACCGCCTCGGGCACCTTCCTGCACTCCGCACCCTGGAACAAGCAGCTCGGCGTGGCCAACTCCAGCCACGGCTGCTTCGGGATGAGCACCAGCGACGCCAAGAAGGTCTATGACTTCCTGACGATCGGCTCCACGGTCGAGGTCAAGGGCACCAGCAACCCCAACAAGACCGAGGTCGGCAACGGCCTCGAGGTCTGGCAGGAGACCTGGCAGCAGTGGCAGCAGCGTTCCGCGCTGCGGTGACGGTTCGCTGCGCTTTGCCTGAGCCCCACGTTGTCGGCTGTCCCGCCGTTGCGCCTGCGGCGAGCCCGTCCGCTGCGCTATGCCTGAGCCGACGTGTCGGACTGTCCCGCCGATGCTCCCCCACTGCCTAAAGGGCGTGGGAGGTACCCCCAGCGGCAGGCGGTTGCCGCTGCGCGGGGCTGTTCGGCTGCGGCACCGGGCCTCCGGACTCCGTCCTGCGGCCCGGCGCCTCCCCGTTGGGGGTGGTGGAGACTGGTGGGGGCGTACGTACGTGGTCAAGTGCAGCTCCGCGACCCAGCGAAGGCGC